>JBFWIL010000125.1:0-7648 GCA_050256015.1 Mangrovibacterium sp.
CAGGCAGAAGCCTATCGACAAGGTCTACAATAAGATTTCCCAATGGAACCGCTGGAAGGACCGGAAGAATCTGATTACTTTTTTGTCTGGTTGTATTCTTCCGGCCGACAAGGAAAAGTTACTAAAACATTTCGACATTATTTTTCCGATGAGCGAGCTGAGCCGGCTGCCGGAGACCATTCGCCAGTACGGGGTGGTGAATGCCGCTTCCCTGCGTCAGGATGAGCCGGTAATGCCTGAAAATGAACATATAACCGATCTTTGGCATATCCGTCCCAGATACCAGTCTGCTTTTGAGGCTTTTGTACCCATACAGAACGGTTGTAACAAATTTTGTACCTATTGTGCAGTGCCTTACACCCGTGGAAGGGAGGTTTCCCGTCCTTCCGGTGAGATCATCGGAGAGGTGCAGGAGCTGGTGGATAAAGGATACAAGTCGATTACCCTGTTGGGGCAGAACGTGAATTCTTACGGACAGGACAAACCGGGAGCGGAGATTAGCTTTGCCCGGTTGTTGCAGCAGATAGGAGAATACGGAAAGACTTCTGGTAAAGAGTTCTGGGTCTATTTTACCTCACCGCATCCGCAGGATATGAACCGGGAGGTGATTGAGGTGATTGCCGCCTATCCCTGCCTGGCCAGGCAGATTCACTTGCCCATGCAGAGTGGAGATGAAAACGTGTTGATCCGGATGAACCGAAAACACTCCATGGACAAATACCGGAAGATTGTGGAAGACATCCGCGAGCTTATTCCGCAGGCTACCCTGTTTACCGATATTATAGTGGGCTTTACCGGGGAGGGGGAAGCGGAGTTTCAGCATACGGTAGCTGCCTTTCATGAATTCCATTTTAACATGGCCTATATTGCCATGTATTCCCCGCGACCGGGAGCAGCCAGTTACCGCTGGCAGGATGATGTGCCGCTGGCAGTGAAGAAAGAACGCTTACACCTGTTATCGGAGGTGATGCGTCAATATACAAAGGCGTATAACCAGCGGCTTGTTGGAAAAAACATGCGTCTGCTGGTGAACGGTACCGACAGGAAAACCGGATGGAGTACCGGGCTCACCGAGGGAAAGATCATTGTTCGGCTGGATGCCGGCTATCCTGAGTTGACGGGCCGGCTGGTTGATGTAAGAATAACCGGGGCAGCCGACTTCTCCTTAAGCGGGGAGCTGGTGCTGCAGGAAGAAATGATAGGAAAATGAACCGGGAAAAGAAACGGGTTGCTTTTAAAACGCTGGGATGCCGGCTGAATCAGTATGAGACGGATGCGTTGATCTCCGACTTTGACCGGGCAGGTTATAAGGTAGTCGGTTTTAAAGAATCCGCCGATGTGGTTGTGGTGAACACCTGTACGGTTACCAACCAAAGTGACCAGAAGTCGCGTAACATGATCAGTCAGGCCGTCCGGGGGCATCAGGAGGCGGTGGTAGTGGTTACCGGATGTATGGCCAACAACTGCAGGGAAACGCTGGAGAGCAACCGGCAGATTACCTATGTGGTGGAAAACGACCGGAAAAGTTCTGTTTTGTCTCTGGTCGAGGCCCATTTTGGCGGGGAGATTCTGTCGCCTGAAAAGCTGGATGCAGATCGTTTCCGTTACAGTCCGGTAAGTAAGAGTCTGCATACCCGCAGTGCTGTGAAGATTCAGGACGGCTGTAACAATTTCTGTTCCTACTGCATCATCCCCATGGTGCGGGGAAGGGCGATCAGTCGTCCTATTCCGCAGATTGTAGACAGCGTAAAACAAACCCTGGACAACGGGTTTAAGGAGTTTGTAGTTACCGGGGTTAACATTGGCCGATATAAGTGGGAAGGAAAACGTTTTGAAGATGCCCTTGATGCCATTCTGAAGGTGCCGGGCGACTTTCGGGTGCGAATCAGTTCGCTAGAACCCGACGGCTTTGGTGATGACTTTTACCGGCTTTTTCAGCATCCGAAGCTTACGCCCCACCTGCACTTATGCCTGCAGAGTGGTTCGGACAAGGTGCTGTTACGCATGCGCCGGATGCACGATGTGGCCCGTTTCGCTTCCACGGTGGAGCGTTTCCGGACTTACTACCCCTATTTTAATTTCAGTACAGACATGATTGTAGGCTTTCCCGGAGAGACGGAGGTGGATTTCCAGGAAAGTATGGATGCCGTGAAACGTTTTGGTTTTAGCCATGTGCATACGTTTAAGTATTCGGTGCGGCGGGGTACACTGGCCGAGCGTATGGAAAATCACCTGCCTGAAAAGGTAAAGAATGAGCGTTCTGTCCGGATGCGGGCTTTGTCGGAAGAAAGTAGGAAACAGTATCTCATGCGGTTTATTGGCCGGGAGCAGACCGTGCTTATCGAGTCGGTCGATATTCGGGGTATGGCCAGAGGTTATGGCGAGCATTACGTTCCTGTGCGCTTTAAAGGACGTGATTTGCAGGCAAACAGCTTTCGGCGGGTGCGGATTACCGGGCTGGAAGGCCGGGGTGAGAAAGCACGCATGACAGCCGAGCCGGTGGACGAGTAAATTATTCCCGGCATCTGTGAAGAGAACAAGAAGAAAAATGGAAAATCACCTCGTTTTTGAGTTTATGAATTATTCAGGTTAGTTATATTTGATGTTCTAATTGATTCCATCTTGGACGAGAAATACCTCATAACCGGACTAAAGAACAAAAATAAAATAATCTTCGATTTTATTTTTAACTATTATTATTCAGGACTTTGCGCCTATGCCAGAAGATGGGTTGACGATCCGGACACAGCAGAAGATCTTGTCCAGGCTTTTTTTGTGGGTCTATGGGTCAACAGTTCAAAGCTGGAAATTACTTCATCATTAAAATCATATTTTTTCACTTCTGTGAAAAATACGGCAGTCAATCACCTGAAACATGTCAAAGTAAAAGAACGATACAGTAATCATGTTTTACAGACATCCCCGGGCAGTGAATATTATGCCAACTGGGAATTTACCGAACCGGAATTAACCGGACTCATTGAAAAAGGCATGGAGAAATTACCGCCTCGTTGCCGTGAGATATTCATTCTCAGTCGCTTTGAAGGGAAAGACAACGGGAATATCGCTGACATGCTGGGCATATCCAAAAGGACAGTAGAACTTCAGATCAGTAATGCTTTGAAAATACTTCGCACCGAATTAAAGGATTATCTTCCTTCCATATTGCTTTTCTGGCTGCTCAGATAATTTTTCGGCAAGTTACACCCGTTCCTGTAACCTTCTTCTCATTCCTGCAAAAGCATGAATATTAACCAGGAGACTCTGCTTTCGCAGGAAAATATCTTCCCCACAATAAAAAATTCATCCGGTGAATATGTGTTTTGCCAAACCAGGTTGTCTTTTGTATAAAAGACTAAAAATGCTGTTTCATTTTTTAGACTGACATGGATGAAAAATCAGTACGACGATAATTTACTGGCCACATATTTTTCGGGAAAGATTAACGGTGCGGAAAAGCAAGCTGTCGAAGCCTGGAGGGATGCCTCTGATGAAAACCGTATTATTTTCAAAAATGCGGAGAAAGTCTGGCAATCACTGAACCTCCTGCAGGAAATGAGACAATACAATACAGACCAGGCTTTGTTAAAGGTGAATAAAAAAACAGAAAAAACACGGAGAGGATTTATTTTTTTCTGGCAACGCGTCGCGGCTATCTTATTGCTTCCCTTGTTGATCCTTGGAGGAATCTATTTTTACCGGAATAACCTGACACCGGATGATGCCATTGTCTGGCAAACCATCACCACTCCCTCAGGCGTTAAATCGCAGGTTCAGCTTCCCGATGGTACAATGGTCTGGCTTAACTCCGGCTCCAGCCTGCATTATCCTTCATCATTTACCAACAAGGAACGAAATGTCAAGCTAAGCGGGGAAGCCTTTTTTGAAGTTGTCAAAGACGAACAGCATCCTTTCCATGTTAACCTGGGAAAAATCAGCATAGAGGTATTGGGAACAACATTCAATGTCATCAATTATGAGAATGAAGATCAAACTGAGATAATCCTGACCTCCGGGAAAGTCAGACTTTTAGGGCAGCAGAAACATACAAAACAGTTGATAACGGAAATGCAGTCGGGACAGAAAGCCGTTTACCTGAAAGCCGGCAACAAACTATCCATGCAGAAGGTGGACACAGACAAATATACTTCCTGGATTGACGGACGACTGATCTTCAGGGACGATGCAATGGATGAAGTGATCCGCCGGCTGAATCGCTGGTTTAACGTGGAGATTGAAATGGCTGATCCGGGAATCGTCCAGTATGTTTACACGGCGACCTTCCAGGATGAAACGATAGAACAAATACTGGCACTTCTCAGGAGAACTGCTCCAATTGAATATACCATCATCCCCGGCAAACGCCTGTATGACGGAAGTTTCGAAAAACAAAAAATTATTTTAAAAAAACGTTAAACTAAAATCTAAAAAATGAAGATACCTGTACAATGGAAATGAACGTTTTGATTAAGCAAGCGCAAAAGACCAAACGGAGTTTGAGTCTTTGCCGAGCGTGAGAAACGACTATTGAAGATGAACGAAAAAGGGGAAATGTTGGCCCATCTCCCCTTTTAGAAAAATTCCGGTACCCCAATAGAAGGGGGACACAATGAATTGATTTGTTAATACAAAACATGACAAACTTATGAAAAAAAAACAATTGTTAATTGTTTCCAGGCTAATTGCATTCTGGAAATCAAAGTTATTTTTAACTATGAGACTAACATTGCTAGCTATCCTCCTGGCGGTGTTTCAGGGATTCGCTTTAAACACTTACGCGCAAAACACCAAACTTACGCTCAAGATGGAGAACACCACCATCAAGAAGGTACTGAACAGCATTGAGGAACAAACGGACTTCTTCTTTTTATACAACAGTAAGCTGATTGACGTGGAGCAAAAAGTGACCATCGATATTCAGGGACAGAATATTAAAAATGTTCTGGAACAAGTTTTTACCGGTACTGGTATTAATTACGAGATCCTGGACCGGCAAATCCTGCTTTCAAGCCGGAACGTCAACATGCAACAACCGGCACAACTTTCTGTAAAAGGGCAGGTAACTGACTCTCAGGGAGCTCCGCTTCCCGGCGTCACTGTGGTTGTAAAAGGAACTACAAAAGGAACAATTACCGATGCAGACGGAAATTATTCACTTATGAATGTCCCTAATGATGCGATCCTGGTCTTCTCCTTTGTCGGCATGAGGAGCCAAGAAATACCAGTAGCCGGGAAGCAAAATATCAATGTTGCCATGGAAGAGGAAACCATCGGACTGGAAGAGGTGGTGGCGATAGGGTATGGAACTGTAAAAAAAGCAAATTTGACCGGATCAGTTGCCAACGTCAACGCTGAAAAACTGAATACGCAAAGTAATACCACTATAGGTCAGGCATTGCAAGGTAAGATTGCCGGCGTTGATATCGTTTCTCAAGGTGGACTGCCTGGCTCGAGTGTTCGTGTCATGATTCGCGGTATAGGTACTTTAAACGAGTCCGCTCCGCTTTATGTTGTCGATGGAATGTATATGGATGGCATCGACCATATTAATCCAAATGACATTGCTACCATCGACGTATTGAAAGATGCTTCATCTGCCGCTATTTATGGTTCGCGTGCCGCCAATGGTGTAGTCATTATTACAACAAAAAAAGGCTCTTTTACCGATGGCAAGCCAATTATCGACTTTTCAGTTAACGCAGGTGTTAGTGCTCCATCTAAATATTTGGATCTCCTGGATGCCAAAGGATGGGCAGAGGTGACAACTGTTGCAAGAGAGGCTGTTGGATATGGGGCTCTGGAAATGGCAACAGATTTAGATTCAAAAGAGGATAATGATTGGCAAGACATTATCATGGATCCAGCGCTAGTACAAAATTATAATTTGTCAATAAAAGGTGCCGGGAAATATTCCACTTATTATAATAGTATTGGCTATACCAATCAGGATGGTGTAATGAAAGGAACACATTATGAGCGCTATACTTTCCAGAGCAAACTTGATTTCCATAGGGGTATATTTGAAGCTGGCACAAATGTCGTGGGGAGCTATGACCAATCCAATCCTTTACTTTCTGATATTCGTGGTGGTCAGGTAGGACATGCCTTACTGGCTATTCCTACTTTATCAAAATATGATGAAAACAATGCTGGTGGCTACGGAGCGTCGTATGGTGACGTTGTCAACCTTTTCCATCCACTGGGTATGGTAGATGACAACTTGATGTCTCGACATAGTGATCACGCGAAAATATATGTAAATGCCTATCTCTCTTTGGAATTTATAAAGGGGCTCAAGTATAAACTGAACTTTACACCAGATTTTCAGTTCTATCGTTATAATGAATACCAAGGTATCTATGATTTCGGACTGAACACAAATGATATAACAAGTGTGGAAGAGACACAAACCAGAACGCGTAACATGTTGGTTGAGAATCTGCTCTCTTTCGACCGGACTTTTGGTAGTCACAAAATTTCTGCGTTAGGTGGATACACTTATCAAAATTCTAAATATCGCTATTTGTGGGGCGAAGGACAAGAAATGGCAGAAGGTATCAAAGAAATTGATGGAGCAGCCAGTGGTTTGGCCGTTAGTGGAAATTCATCGCGCAGTGTATTGACATCTATCTTGGCTCGTGTATTCTATTCTTATAAAGATCGCTATTTGGTTTCAGCTTCTATCCGTCGTGATGGCTCTTCCAGGTTTGGATCTTCGCATAGACATGGCAATTTTCCATCTGTTTCAGTTGGTTGGAATATTGCGGAAGAGCGTTTCATGAAGAAATTTTCCTGGCTAGACCAATTGAAACTAAGGGGTGGATATGGAGTGTTGGGAAATCAAGAAATCGATGACTATCAATATTCTTCTGTCGTTACAACAGGCATCAATTATCCGGATGGCGAGGGTGGAGTGCTTCAAGGCGCCTTCCCGAAAAATTTTGCCAATTCTGATATTAAATGGGAAGAAACTGCCATGACGAATATCGGTGTTGACTTTATGGCATTGAATAATCGCTTATCCTTGACAGCAGACGGGTATGTTAAGAACACAAAGGGTATTTTACTGGAGGTTCCTGTCCCAATTTCTACAGGAGCTGCTAACGACCCAATTCGTAATGCGGGCAAGATCCGAAATAAAGGAGTCGAGTTTAATGTTGGTTGGAACGATAGGGTGAACGAAGACTTCTCTTATAATGTAAACTTCATAGGAACATTCAACAGGAATAAGGTGGTTAAAATGGGTGAAGAGTCACAGACTATAACGAGCGGTACCATTCATGGCGGAACTTATACCTGTAAAACGCTTGCAGGATATCCCATCGCAGGTTTTTGGCTGATTGAGACGGATGGCTATTTTAATAGTGAAGCCGAAGTGCAAGCTTATTCAAAAGATGGAACTCTTATTCAGCCGAGTGCAGAACCCGGTGACATTCGTTTCAAAGATACAAACGATGATGGCACAATTGATGATAACGACCGCGTATATTGTGGTAGCCCCTTCCCTAAGTTTACATACTCTCTTAATGGTAGCATCAATTATAAGAATTTTGACTTTTCACTTAATTTCCAAGGTGTTTCTGGCAATAAAATATACAATGCAACACGTTTGGAATTGGAGGACGTAACAAGAGGTACAAACTATCTG
>JBFWIL010000126.1:0-7555 GCA_050256015.1 Mangrovibacterium sp.
CGAAAGTTCGGCAATTAATTTCCGGACAGGCATCGATTGCAGCCAGATCCTTCCGGTTCCACCGAGAGTAGCCAGGAAAATGCCTTCACCGCCAAAGAGCATGGACCGTAATCCGCCAGCTTGTTCAATACTGAACTCGACCGAAGGTTCGTAAGCCACGATACATCCGGTATCGACACGCAAAACTTCATTGTTGAGGTATCGTTCAATGACCGTTCCCCCGGCATGGATGAATGCCTTACCATCGCCTCTTAATTCCTGCATGATAAAACCTTCCCCTCCAAAAAATCCTGCTCCCAGACGCCTGTTAAAGGTAATGCTGATCTGTGTCCCCAGGGCTGCACAAAGAAAAGCATCCTTCTGGACAATGATCCGGCCCCCCATGAGCGCCAGGTTAAGCGGGATAATGGTACCGGGATAAGGCGCGGAAAAAGCGACATGTTTTTTGCCCCAGCCCCGGTTGGAGAAATGCGTCAGGAAAAGGGATTCCCCGGTGATTAACCGTGATCCGGCTGATAGCAGCTTATCAAAAAATCCGGCCCGCGGGTTGGAACCGTCACCCAGCTTTGTTTCGAAGCTGATGCCATCTTCCATGTAAAGCATGGCCCCCGCTTCAGCAATAACGGTTTCACCGGCATCCAGTTCCACTTCAACTAATTGAACATCGTCTCCGATGATTTTATAATCAATTTCGTGCGACAGCATAAATTTTAAAATTTAATTTGTTTTACCGGTTTAAAAATACAATTTGTATTGAAAACAATTACCGTCTTTTCGGTGAATGATCCATCTTTGCAGGTAAACACTTTTGCCTGTTAAATGTTGATTGTGATAAATAAAGAAGATACGCTATTTTTGTATCGTGATGGAAAATCTGGGCTTACATATTCCGGATCTTGACAATGAATTTGTTTTTCAAACGTCGAGGAGCAGCGGACCGGGCGGACAAAATGTCAATAAAGTCAATTCGCGCGTGGAATTGCGGTTCGATATTTCAAACTCTGTGCTGCTGAAGAATGAGCAAAAACAGCTTTTACTGAGAAAGCTGGCTTCGAAAGTGACTTCTGAAGGGATCCTGACCGTAGTCAGTCAGGAGACCAGGTCTCAGTTAGGGAATAAGGAACTGGCGGTAAAGAAATTTTATAACCTATTAAGCGGGGCATTAAAGCCGGTGAAAAAAAGAAAAGCTACCCGTCCGACAAAGGCATCGGAAGAGAAGCGCTTGCAGAAGAAAAGGGAGACAGGGGAGAAGAAAGCGCAACGGGGAAGGGTGGATTACAGGATTTGAGATTAACGATTGGAAGACGGCACAAGTATCAAGACAGGAGAACCTGAACCCGTTTAACCATATAACCATTTAATCGTATCACTATTTGAAAACATTGATCCGGTTCATATTTATTTTTTCCCTGGCTTTCCCTGCCTGTAGGCCAGGCGATCAGCCGGTAAAACTGCAGCCGGGCGATCTGCTCTTTCGCGGAGCTGTTTCCGGAGACCTCTCAAAGGCTATTGACCAGGTTACACAAACTGAACATGAAACGCATTTTTCACACATGGGACTGGTGGAATTGCGGGGCGACAGCATTTTTGTTTTGCATGCGAGTCCGGAGGGAGGAACCTGCCGGGTTCCGCTCCGTGAATTTCTGCATCCACAGGGTGATCCGGTCGAAGTGGTGGCTTACCGCTTAAAATACCCATGGCAAAGCGCCATCCCTGCTGCCTTGAAGCGGGCGGGGGAGATGCTGGGCAAACCCTATAACGATCATTACATACTGGTGGATACGGCTTATTATTGCTCTGACTTTATTTACAGGGCCTTTGCCGGGGATTCGGTTTTCAGGCTGGATCCCATGACTTTTAAGGATCCGCAAACCGGCGGGTTTTTACCTGCCTGGGAGGAACATTACGGCAAGCTGGGGATGGAGATACCGGAGGGCTTTCCGGGCTGTAATCCTAACGGGATGGCAGCTTCCGGCAAGCTGAAGCGGCTGGGTAAGGTTGCGGAATGAGCAACACCTTTCCAGACGATTTCGGCCAGGTCGTATACCTGGATATCGGTTCCCTTGGTGAAGGTTTTTTTGCAGAGCGGACAGGCGGTAACCAACCGGTCAGGGCAGTATGCCGCATAATCTTCCAGCACCTTATCGCGAATCCGGTCACGTCCCTCCATGCTGATGTTGATGTTGGAGAGGCTTCCTCCGCAACACCAGGCGTCCTCTCTTTCATGAGCCGTAGGTATGAGCCTGGTAAAATGCCGGAGCAATTCCCGGGGCTCTTCATAAATGCCGCTGCCCCGGCCCAATTCACAGGGATCATGGTAAACAGTACGGCCCGGCATTACCGTGGCCGGAAGCCGGCCCTGCTCCAGCAGTTCCAGCAGGTACTGGGAGTGGTGCAGCACCCGTACGCCGGGCAGGCTGTAATCTTCGTGGAACACTTTGTAACAGATGGGACAGGAGACCACCAGTGTATGGGCTTCGGAGCCCAGGATCTTTTCCGTGTTGTTGGCAATCAGCTTGCGGGCAGCCTGGTACTGGCCGGCCTGCATCAGCGGTCTGCCGCAGCAGGGGGCTTTGTGTTCGTCCATAAACCAGAAGTCGGTTCCGGCAAAGCGGAGAAGCTGCTGCATTGCCTTTTTTATGGAGGGAGTAAGGTGAGTCATGCAACCGGCAAAGTAGACCACTTTGGCACGGGGACTGGGTCCGTTGCGCAGGTAATCGTAGCTGGAATTGTATTCTTTGGTGGAGGCAATTCGCTGGGTGATGCGCAGCTCGCTCAGGTCGAGTCCTACCGGACAGTCTTTCTGGCAGCGACCGCAAAGTAGGCAGTTGAATAACTCGTTGTCGCTTAGTCTTTTACCTCGTATTTGTTTGAGTACGTATACCGACTGTGAACTGTTGATGCCCGCATGGTTGAGCTGGCAGCTGTCCAGACAGATTCCGCAACGGGAGCAGGAGAACACTTGTACGCGGGCATAGCCGTCAAGTTGTTTCTTGGGCCGTATGCCGTAACGGCGCAGAAAAATCAGCAGCACTTCCGTGGGAATATGCATATAGCGGGATACGGGCATGGCCAGGAAGAAGGTACCCAGAGAAAGTGAATAGGCCCACCACAGTGACTCCTCGGCCGGCTTCAGGGGAAAGACGGCAGCCAGCAGACTGCCCAGCGGTTGGGTGAGAAAACTTCCGTTGTGGTGCAATCCGGCACTGATGCTCTCGGCGGCCAGTCGCAGGGGGAAGATCAGCCAAAGGGCTGTCAGGGCAATTCGGTCGCCCAGTTTAAGACGGGTGGTTCGCTTCATGCCAAAACCGCGGCTGCGAAAACGTTTGTAACAGGCCAGCAGCACGCCTGAGAGGATCAGCAGTAGCAACATGTCCGTCAGGGCGGCAAAGAACAGGCCGGTGAAGCCGGCCGGAGGAGCCGTTTCCGCATAACGGAAAAAAATGGACTTCCAGAAAGGAAAGGCCAGGGTACGGTAATGGACGGCAGCTTCCAGATGCCCGGCAACGATCAGTAGAAACCAGCCAAAGGCCAGGCTGGTGTGCATATAGCCCAGACGCAGGTTTTTCCGGAAAATTTTACGGTGCAGCAGGCTTTCCATAAAGGTTTCCCCGATAGCCTGCAGGCTTTTCCGGGAAGGGATGCCCCGGATAATCCGGTAGCGGTCGGTTTTCGACAGTCCGGCAATCCAGATGAAGGAAACCACCAGCAGAAAACCGAGGATAAAGAGCAATCCGATGATAAAAGGCAGGGTAAAGGCAGGTGTTTCCATGATTTTATTTTTGCTGGGCGTTTAATTTTACAATGCCCTTTTTCAGGAGCATGATCACATGACGTATGTTAATGCCCCGCGGACAGACCAGCTGGCATTTTCCGCAAAGCATGCATTTGTCTATTTCTTTGGCCAGGCCGGAAATCTCACCCCGCCGGATCAGCAGGTTCATCTTCCGCACGTTGAAGTCGATTAGCGTTCCGGCGTTGCAGGTGGCCGTACAGCCTCCGCAGGACAGGCAAACCCGAAATGAAGGTTCCTTTTCTAGTACTTCCTCCAGCAGTCTTCCGTCGAACTGGTCAAAATCGATTGTGCGGGGCGCCATCAGCTGAAATCCGAATCCGTTCATGACTCTGGTTTCTGAAGGTAGGCATGTACGTCGAGCGCTGCCGAGCGGGCATGTTCGAGGGTTTCATTCAGACTCATAGGTCCGGTGCAGCTGCCTGCCAGGAAGATTCCTTCCTGTGAGGAACGGTTGCGGTACAGATGGGGATCCTGTACCTGTAAAAAGCCGTTGGGTTCTTTCTCCAGCCGGCACATCCGGGCAATGGCGTTAGTATCCGTACCGGGGATCATGCCGACCAGCAGAACCACCAGGTCCACATTCATCTTTAGGGGACGACCCGAAAGTGTATCTTCGGCCTTGATCAGCAGGCTTTCGTCCTGATTCTCGGAGACCTCCGACAGCCGGCCGCGGATAAACTGAACATTGTATTTTTCCTGAGCTTCCCGGTAACGGGCTTCCCAGGACAGTCCGAACATGCGCAGATCCATGTAAAAACAGAAAATCTCCGCTCCGGGAAAGCGGCCGGCCAGTTCCGTGGCCTGCTTGACCCCCGTGATGCAGCATACCCGGGAACAGTGGTGATGACCGGCTTTTTCATCGCGTGAGCCCACACAGTGTATAAAAGCGATACGTCCGGGGGGTTTCCCCCGGGAGGTTAGCACGGGCTGCTGCTTCCTAAGCATTTCTTCCAGATCTACCGAGGAGATCACGTTTTCATAGATGGTGTAGCCGTATTCTTCTTTACGGCTGGCATCAAAGATCTCAAATCCGGTGCTGATGACCAGGGCATCGGCCTGTAGTTGTTGTCCGTTGCGGGTCTGCAGTTCAAACCGGCCGCTGGCACGGTTCAGCTTTTCGGGGGCTGTACCGGTGAGAGTCAGGAAATTTTGTTGTTTCAGTTGGCCGGAGAGATAAGAGCGTATTTCCCCGGCCGGTCTGCCGGTGGGGAAAAGATTACTCCACCGGTTCAGCTTGCCGCCGGGCTGCCGGCTTTTTTCGAGCAGGGTAACCTCGTAGCCCATTCCGGCCAGTACGGAAGAGACCTCGCTTCCGGCGGGGCCACCGCCTATGGTGATAATCTTTTTTTTTGAATTCATGAAAGTATAGTGTTCAGAATTAGTTTGCCGGGTTAAAAGATAATTCTCCGCTCAGCTGCCGGCCGGAATATTAACCGGTGCATCAAAACAGGCGGGCAGGGCCGGTCTGCCAAGCTCAGATCCGTTCTGTCCACTGTATTTCTGTGCCGGATCATAGGGTATGCCCATCTTGTTAAGCAGCGGTTCACAGTCAACCTGGTGCATCTGCAGTCCCAGTTCCCAGGGGTCGTAACCCAGAACCAATCCGGCCAGCTCTTCGTAAGTCAGCACGGGGATGCCTTTCCTGTTCCCCCCGTAGGTTCTGCCTTCCATTTCTCCTATTACGTACTGCCATTTGTCCATGAACATGGTGCAGCCAGGGCAATTGCAGATAACGGCATCGGGGTGGTAGGCTTCCATGGATTCAAATTTTTTTCGGGTGTTGGACACCGAATAACCGCGGTCGGCCTTAATCAGGTACTGGCGGAAGCCGAAACCGCAGCAATGCCTGCGTTCCGGATAATCGACCACCTCCCCGCCCCATGCTTCGATCATTCCGCTGAGTACACAGGAAAATTCGGCTCCTCCCAGTCCCTTGCCGGGAAAGATCTTGGCATAATGACAACCGATGTGTTCCACGATGTGCAAAGGTTGTCCGCTGTCCCGGTTTACCAAGGGATATTTTATCTTGTCTCCGATGGCCTGGCGAAAGTGGTAGATGATATCGCTGCAGTGAACCAGGCTTTCCGGCAACCGGAATTCCCTTCGGGTGGCTTTCCAGAGCAGTTCGCGTGCTTTGACTTCTTCTTCGGGAAATTCTTTCCAGGTTTCCAGTATTTCGGAATAAATACCGAAGGAGGTAACACAGGATACGGCAACATGGCTGAATCCGGCTTCGGTCATCAGAGAAAAATGGCGGGCCGCTACTGTACCCAGCGTCTGAAAAGGAATCAGGTCGCTGTGGTAAGCAATTCCCGTGCAGGTGGTTTGCCGGGGATCGTCGAACACTTCTTTGTTCAGTTCTTCACGCATAATTTGCAGGAAGGCCCTTTCGGAACCCGGGAAAAAGTTTTGCCGGATGCAGCTCCGGAATAAATAGTACCGGTCGTCGGGTATTTGTTTCTGGTAATCTTTCCAGATTCTTATTTTGGATGCCTGTTTCATATTGCTTCGGATCGGATGGTCATGCCTGATTTTATGTCCTGATTTGTCCGGATACCTGTCAATAGTTTGTTGTTTGCCTTACTCCCCGGAGGAAGCCGGAACCGGCGGCGGACTTTCATAAACTTCCCGGAAATAGCGGTCCATCGAGCCGTTTTTATCCTTCAGATTCATTTCCCCGGCTTTTTGCCGGCTGAAGGTTTCAACTTTGTCCAGAAAATCGGTGGCTCCCGATTCATCAAAGATGGCCCGGAGTTCGTTTAGCGATTCATCGGGAATTTGTCTCAGGGCACCCGGGCCTTCACTGTTCAGGGGGGCTCCGAGCCGGGGATAAAATTCTTTCCTGTGCCTGAAGATCCAGGCCCATACCGGTCCCTGTTCTGGATGCATTTCCGGCAGGGCGCGGTCGGGATGAATGCAGTATCCTTTTTGCAGGATGTTGCTGATCAGTATTTTCTTCAGTGCGTACTGCTGACGACCGTGATGACTGTCGGTAAAATAGCCCAGTTCCTGGGAAAGCTTACGAAGTGCATTGATAATCAGTCCGGGACAGTTCCCCCGCGGGCAGCGGGTTTTGCACGACATACACTGTCCGCAGTACCAGATGGTATCGCTGCGCAGCAACTTTTCAATGCGGGTTTCGTCGCGCGACTGTACTTCCACTGCAATCATGCGCGGATCGTAGTCAAAGAATTCAGCAGCTGGACAAATGGCTGTACATACCCCGCAGTTCATGCAGGCTTTGAGTCCCTCTATAAAACGAACATCCTGCCGCAGTTTTTCATAAAGCGTCATGCTCAGCCAGTTTTTACCAGTAAAAGTATGCTGTTTTTACGCTGACTGAAACAGCATAAAACCTTATTCCCGGTACGTCTTTCTGCGTATTCTGGGTATTTTATGCTTCCCGGGGGTACACCGGTAATTCCACGAAAAAGGAGGTTCCTTCTCCAACCACGCTATCATACCAGATTCTCCCTCCAAAGTTTTCCACGATCTTTTTGACAATGGCCAGTCCGAGTCCCATCCCGCTGCTTTTGGTGGTGAAATTGGGCTGAAACAGCATGGGGCGGATCTCTTCCGGGATTCCGGTGCCATTGTCGGCAATGATCACGCAAACCGATTCGTCATGCTGGCTGAGACTGATTCTGATTATTCCTTCCTTTTTGGTCGGGATCGATTGCATGGCATTTTTGATCAGGTTGATCAGGGCACGCGACAATTGCTCGCGGTCGGCTTCCACCTGCACCTGCTCAATTCCGT
>JBFWIL010000127.1:0-7518 GCA_050256015.1 Mangrovibacterium sp.
CCGTACCTGAATGTAGGTCTGCCGGGAACTGAGCTCGGATATCCTGTGAAAACGGGTACGGTCAATATATTTGTAGGGGAAATAATACAAAAGATCCCCGAACGAGGCAATGCCAAGCTCCTTTTTCAGCAGTTCGGAGCGTCTGGGACCCACTCCCGGAAGAAATTTTATGTCTTGATCCAAAAAATCGGGCATACTGCAAAGATAAAGATTTCCGGAATTAGCCGGAGATGTTTATTTTTACTGAAAATTTTATCCGGTAGCATATGAGCCGGAGTATCCTGGCATGAAGGTTTAATGTGTTGGGATGTCCGGATACTCCCGGCAGCTGGACAGGTCGGGACGGATGTTGTCAATCCGGATCCAATCAGGAACAAATGATGAAAAAAGCACCTCGGATTTATACCCGGACGGGAGATGACGGCACCACCGGACTGGTGGGCGGAACCCGGGTGAAAAAGTATGATATCCGGCTGGAAGCCTACGGGACGGTGGATGAACTGAACAGCTGCATCGGACTGGTTCTCAGCACGCCGCTTGACCCGCATGCACGCGAAACCCTGACCACCGTGCAGTCTACCTTGTTTGCAATTGGTTCACGGCTGGCAACGGAAGAACAGGCCTTGTCCTTAACTGCACATGTTCCCTGTTCGGACGGGGAAGTGAGCCGGCTGGAAGAGGAAATGGACCTTTACTTTGAAGAACTGCCCCGTTTGAACTATTTTATCCTGCCTGCCGGTTGTCAGGGCGGCGCTTATGCCCATCTGGCACGAACCGTATGCCGGAGGGCCGAGCGGCGCATGGTGGAACTGGCCGAGCAAACAGCTGTAGACCCTGTATTGATCCGCTATGTTAACCGGCTTTCAGACTATCTGTTTGTTCTGGCACGGAAAATAAACAGGGACCGGCAATACGAAGAGGTTACCTGGACTCCTGAAAAGTAAAAATTGCCGGATCCGCTGTATTGAACTTAAGTTTATACTATGTCGTTCTTCCCGAAAGGACGGGAGACTTCCGGCAGACCGGAATATTTTTGTATGGTTTGATGTTATTTTTTATATATTCGCACAAAGAATAATACAGTAAAATTAAATACCTTCAAATATGTACTGGACTTTAGAACTGGCATCCAAACTGGAGGATGCACCCTGGCCCGCAACAAAGGATGAGTTAATTGACTTTGCAATACGTTCGGGAGCTCCGCTGGAGGTTATTGAAAATTTACAGGAGATAGAGGATGAGGGGGAGATCTATGAGAGTATCGAGGATATCTGGCCGGATTATCCGAGCAAAGATGATTTTTTCTTTAATGAAGATGAATACTGATTCTTTAATAGGGGACCGACTGGCAGGATGAATCATCCTGCCTTTTTTTTCGGGCAACCACCTTTGCATTCAGGAATTATGGTATGAAAAGTAATCTCTCAAAAAATATCGCGGTGGTTTTTGGGGCGTTCTTCTTCTCTCCAGCTGAATCCCGGAAGTGTTTTGTCTTCTTCAAAAACATCGGGAAGAGGAGAGAGGGTGCCGTCGGGAGATGTAATAAAGATAATGCGTTTGACCTTCCGGTCTTTCAGAAAGATACGTATATTACTGCCCTGGGCCCGGTTCAGACCTAGTATTCCCTTATCGTCACGGGCGTAATACAGCGATTCTCCGTTGCCGTCGACATCCACCAGGTATAGGTCCCGGTTACGGATAAGACCGGTCATGTCGCGTCCCTTGATCTGGTTATACTTACCGGAATCTTCCTGTGCAATGATGAAAGCGTTCTGCTTCATTTCCACCCGTTGTTTTTCCTCATTTTCCGTGATCATCTCCACATAGTCGGCTGTCATCTGGTTGACATCCGACCAGATAACAGGATCGCGGAACATCTGCAGGGTGGAATCTTTGGACCAGTATACCAGGGAATCGCATATTCCCTGCATGTCCGACCGGAAAAACTTAACACGGAAATAGGCCAGCACAAGCTTTTCCCCGGCTATGCTGTCGGGTATGGTCCGGAGGGTGTCAGCATGCAAAAACAGGGTATCCTGTTCGGTATAATACCAGAACTGGGCCGAATCGGTTACCTGCGATGTTCCTTCTAACTTGTTGTATATAATTTTGTTCCCCTTGATGATAATCCGGTTTGTCAGGTCATGGATATCGGCATCCCCCAGGGCAATACCGTTACCGGTATTCTTATCGTAATAAATGGTGTCTGCCCGGACTTCCTGTTCTTCGGTGGTGATTACCGGACGTCCGAACAGATCGGCTTTTCCGGAACGGGTATTGTAAAAGCCATTTACTGCATAGAGGTTGTTTTGCTCATCGTAGATGTTGGTCGGTCCCACGATGGAAGCCACCCCGGTCTGCAATTCATAGATAAGCGTATCCGATTCCAGGGTGTAGTCGGTCGTAACCGTTTTTACATCAGATTTGAAATAAGCCAGGTCTTGCTTTACATAATATTCACCAATCAGGCTGGTCAGCGTACTGGTGCTGTCGACTATGGTCCCGTAATGATCGTAGTACCCGATTTCACGGTTCATGTCATAATTCAGGGAATCGGTAGTAAGCGTGGTCGACTTGTTTATCAGCCGGACATTTCGTCTGGCCCTGGCCCATCTGGAATCGCCGTTGTAATTCACAAAGTCGGCGTACAGGTGCAGGGTGTCGTCCTTCAGAATATGCACATTGCCAAAACCGTCGACCATATTGACCTTGGTGTAGGAATAAGCACTGTCACACCACATCTGGATGTTGTTGTGACGGATGTGCACATTTCCTACCAGCCGCTGGGCATCGGCCACGATAGCTTCATTGTGCAGGAGCAGGTCGGCATGCTCAATTTCAACACGTTTCCTGTTTTGGGCAGCCAGCATTCCGGGTAATGCCGACAGGATCAGCACACCGAACCGGAACAGCCGGCAAGCTTGCATAAAACCGCCTTGCTTCATAGATTTCCTCATTTACTTAATCCATCCCTGAAACCGGAAGTTACAGTTCAGGTAAGTATCATCAATATGAATATAAGTCTTGGCCTGACGTTCTGCAATCCATTCATTCAGCGTTTCCTCCTCTTTCCGGTTCAGGTAGTTGTTGTACAGGAACTGATAATCCTGCTGAAGATTGGCCCTGTGTTCAGGAGTGCGGTCAATAAGCTTGATGATCATGTATACCTCGCGCTGTTTTTCATCAATGGTCAGAAAAGGATCCGAAATCTCATTTTCCTTCAGCTCGGCCAGTTCCTTACTGACATCAGGTTCCAGCTCCTCTTTTTTCCATTTCGAGGACATGGTATACGGATTGATGGCTATTCCGCCTCCGTTCTTGGAATTTTTGTCGGCCGAGTAGTAAAGGGCAGCTGTTTCAAAAGAGATCTTTTCTTTCCGGATCAGCGTCGCAAGACTGTCCAGACTGTTTCCCGCCTTTTCCCTGGCTTCTGCTGCCGGCTTGGGTTTGATGATGATGTGGCGGGTATTGATTTTTTCGCCCCGGCGACCTATCTGTTGAATGATATGATAGCCAAAATCACTTTTAACCACATTCGACACCTTATTCTCCCTCAGGTTAAAGGCCGCAGTAGCATATGCCGGGTCAAGTTCGGCCCTGCCCAGATACCCCAGTTCCCCTCCATTCGGAGCCGAAGCATCCTCGGAATACAAAACGGCCAGCGTGGCAAAGCTTTCTCCGTCTTCTTCCACCCGACGCTTAAATTCGCGCAGGCGGGCTTTTATCTCATTTTCCTGATCCAGTGTGATTGGGGGATACACGGAAATCTGTGCGTATTCCACCTGTTCCGGGATAACCGGGATCTCCTCCTTGTTCATATTCCGGAACTGATAGCGCACTTCCGCAGGAGTAACGCTCACCTTCTCAATGATTTTGCTGCGCATCTGTCCGGTCATAAGCTGATTGCGTATTACCTCTTCCAGGTCGGCCTTGATGGCCGTGATAGGCTTGCGGAAATACCGTTCTACTGCTTCTTCCGACCCCAGATTCCGGGTAAAATACTGCATGCGCTGATCCATGTTCTGATTAATTTGACTGGGAGTTACCACAATGTTCGTATCAAGTTCTGCCTCGGCGACAAGCAGCTTCTCCACCAGAAAATCCTCGAGGATTTCACATTTCATGTCTCCGTCAGAAGTCACTCCCTGCGCCAGGTTCTGCATGTACATGGTTTCGATGTCTGATTTCATGATGATGTTACTGCCAACGACAGCAATAATCTGGTCAATAATCTTATCCTGGGCCGTCAGCCGGCTACCTCCTGCCAGTATGCAGAACACCATAAAACCAGTCAAAACTTTTCTGAACATAATCAGCTATTTTTGTATATTAAAAATTTTGAATTTTCCAGAGGCCAGTCCTTCCCGGTAGATATCCTCCTCTATTTCTTTGAGAAACTGTATTTTACGTTTGTTAAGCAAGATGTCCCGGATTATGGATTCCACGTATTCCGGAGGAGCTGCCTGGCCTCTGATCCGGAAATCCCGAATGCAAATAAAGTAATAAAAATCGGTATCACTACTTTCGATCAGTCTGTTTCTTCGCAGAAAATGTTCGTCGCCGTTAATCTTTTCAGGAAGCTGGTTAAGCACTTCATCCAGTTTTACCCATTGATCATTGAACCGATCGTATGCTTTGGCATATTGTACCCCGTACTCATCGAGCAGCGAAAGCTTTTGCTGATCTTCTTCCGTTCCCAGGTTTTTAATGGTTTCAGGATTGGCTACCTCCAGGGGAACCTTCATGTAAACGGCTTTTACCAGATGCCCTTTCAGCAGGTATTCCTGTTTATGCTTATCGTAATAGGCCCGGATCTGTTCCCGGCTTACCAGAGTGTCCATTTTCCGGAGCATGAGTTCATTCTTATACCGGAAAGTCAGTAATGACTTCCGGTAGGCTTCCATCTCTGCTTCCACATTTTTCATTTCTGCGGGAAGGTTTTTCTCTGCATTCAGGATGACCAGTTCCGAACGAACCCACTTCCGGACGAAGTCGTCCATCCACAGGGCACTGTCCTGTTCGGAGAGCTTTTCCGGGAAAACCTGAAGCACATCTTTCAGATACAAAAAGCGCTCGCCGACCTGGGCAAGAGGAATTTTTTCGTTTTCCCTTGGCTTGCAGGAAAACAACAGGATCGGAACCAGCATGCCAAAGCAAATTCGCCTCATGGGGATCTTCGTTGTTTTAGGGCCAAAACTACGAAAAATATACGGATATTGTCTTTATTTGCATTTTGCATATTGATCCGAAAAATTTAATTTTCATTAAAAATTGTTAAGTCGGTTGATCCGAGCCGACTGCAGACAGGTGAACGAATACAGATCCATATTGTCAGGATATTGGGGTTATACCGGATTCCGGCCCCTGCAGGAAGAAATTATCCGTTCCGTCGCTGCGGGAAAGGACACGCTGGGCTTGATGCCGACCGGCGGAGGAAAGTCAGTTACCTTTCAGGTCTATTCCCTTTCCCGTCCTGGTATCTGTCTGGTAATTACCCCTCTGATCTCACTGATGAAGGATCAGGTAGAGAACCTCCGGAAAAAGGGAATCCGGGCTCTGGCCGTTCATTCGGGCATGACCCGGCAGGAAGTAAAGCTGACCTTTGACAGTGCCGCATGGGGAGACTACAAATTTCTCTACCTTTCTCCCGAACGTATGGTCACGGAACGCTTCCGGGAAAGGCTTCCCCGTCTGGATGTAAACCTGATCGTGGTGGATGAGGCTCACTGCATTTCGCAGTGGGGATATGATTTCCGGCCTTCCTACCTGCGCATCCGCGAACTCCGGGATCTTTTGCCAGGAGTTAATGTGCTGGCCCTGACGGCCACAGCTACTCCGGAAGTGGTTGGTGACATACAGAAACAACTCCGTTTTCCGCAGAAGAATGTGCTGAGAACAAGCTTTTTCCGGGAGAACCTGAGTTATCTGGTACGCCGGCGGGAGGACCGGCTCCCGTATCTGCTTCAGTCGGTGCGGAAGGCTTCGGGCAGTGGCATTGTGTATGTCAGGACCAGGAAGATGAGTCGCGAACTGGCTGATTTTCTGAAAAAGAACGGGCAGTCGGCCGACTATTATCATGCCGGACTGTCGGGTGCCGTTCGTTCCCGGAAACAGGAAGACTGGAAAACGGGGAAGACCCGGATAATCGTGGCCACCAATGCTTTTGGCATGGGCATTGACAAGCCCGATGTCCGTTTTGTCATTCATGTCGGACCGCCGGATTCTCCGGAAGCTTATTTCCAGGAGGCCGGACGTGCCGGACGTGACGGTAAAAAGGCTTTTGCCGTACTGATAAGCGGTAAAGCGGACGAACTGGCCCTGAAAAAAAGACTGGAAAAAGCCTTTCCTGCCCGGGAAGTGGTCAGAAAGGTTTATCTTTCGCTGGGCAATTATTTTCAACTTGCCGTGGGCTACGGACGGGAGCAGATCTTTGATTTCAATCTGGCCGATTTTGCGGGAGCTTACAATTTGTCTGTAAATGCAGTGCTGAACAGTCTGAAAATTCTTCAGCGCGAAGGTTATCTGGAACTTACCGAGGAGCTGGACAATCCATCCCGGATTCATTTTACCGTCGACCGGGATGATCTGTATCGTTTTCAGGTGGCCAATGCTTCCTTTGACGGTTTCATCAAGTTGCTGTTGCGCTCATACAGCGGGCTGTTTACCAATTATGTGGGGATTGATGAAGACATGCTGGCCAAAAGGGCAGCCGTACCTGTCGACACGGTTTATCGTTATCTCAATCTGTTGAACAGCAATAAGATTATCCATTATATTCCCCGAAAAAAAGCGCCTTACATTATCTTTACCCGGGAACGGCTGGCTCCTGAACGCATCCGGATATCTAGGGAAAACTACACGGACCGGAAACAGGATGCCCGGAGGCGTATGGAAGCGATGATTCGTTATATGCGTGAGGGGATGGAATGCCGTAGCCGTCTGCTGCTGTCTTATTTCGGGGAAAGAGATTCCCCGCGATGCGGGAAATGCGACACTTGTCTTTCCCTCAGGGAATTGCCGCTCACTGCAGGCGAATTTAACCGTATCTGTCTGATGTTAAAGGAATCGTTGCAGAAAGCCAGCCTGTTTGAAGAGCTCATCTTCCGGACAGATGAAGATGAAGAAAAGCTGATCGGGCTCATTCGCTGGCTTATTGATCACGGGAAGATTGTTCACCGCGTTGACAACCGGCTCGAATGGAAAGAACTTCCGGAACAGCAGGAAAACAGCAGCGCAAATCCGGATTGAGCCGCATTTCCTGAAAAAATCATTACTTTTGCTTCACAAAGAAAGCTTATGACAGAAGAGGAATTGAATCCGGTTGTTTATTCCCGGGAGGTACTGGAATTTGTCACCGTAGCCAATGCATACTGCCAGTTCGTGGAAGAAGCAGGCAGGGGGGAGGCACGTGGTATGCTGGATAAGGCTCGCAAACTGCTCCCGCTGCTTTATTTAAAGTCCTGTGTTATTCCCGCTTTTGAAAGCACGGAAGAACTGGTTCCCGGAAAGTTTGTAACT
>JBFWIL010000128.1:0-7500 GCA_050256015.1 Mangrovibacterium sp.
ACTGCTGGATGAAACAGGAATGGGATACTGTACCTGAAATGGAGAGCAGGCTTTCCTATGACCGTCTGGTGGCCGAAATTATCCGGTTAAATCCGGCAAAAAAACGGTTTTCCTCTTCCGGTGTCACGGCCATGCAAGTGTTCCAGCGCATTGCAGCCGTATTGATTCTTCCGGTCTTGTTGCTGGCCGGTTATTTTCTGATACGTGACCAGTCTGAAATGGCCAGGTATTCCGAGATCATCGTTCCAAAAGGACAGAAGTCGGAACTTATGCTGCCCGACAGCACACATATCTGGCTGAATTCAGGAAGTCGTCTTCGCTACCCGGTAAGGTTTTTGGGAAAAAGGAGGGAAGTTTATCTGAGCGGGGAGGCTTATTTTGAAGTGGAAAAAGATCAGAACAGACCTTTTGTCGTTCATGCGGCTTCGCTGGCCGTTCATGTTCTTGGAACGAAATTTAATGTCAGGGCTTATCCGGATGATCAGGATATGGAGACCGCCCTGCTGGAAGGAAAAGTAAAGCTTATGCTTGACCATTCACAGGAACAGGATGCGGGTATTGAATTGAGTCCCGGAGATTTGCTGCTGTATTCCGGGAAGACCGGAATAGTAAAAAAGGAAGGTTTTGTACCCGATGAAGTGGTTGGCTGGAAAAACAACCGGTTGATTTTCCGGGATGACACTTTCGACAAGCTGGTGGCAAAAATCGAACGCTGGTATAATGTCCGGATCAGCTATGATCGGAGGCTTTTCCAGAACAAACGGTTAACGGTTGAACTGGCTGAAGGAGAAAGCCTGGAGCGGTTGTTTGAAATTATTGGCAAAGCAATTTCCGTGGAATATGAAATTGATAAACAAGAGATAAAAATCCGTCCTAAAATGAAGCATTAGAATGAAAAAGAAAAACGGGTAGGTCTGCGCCAACATACACTACCCGCAATTCTTACGTGTAAACAAAGTGTTTAACGAAAAACTAAACAAATTTATGAAAAAATTTAAGAACAAGTGGTTTGCCGGAGAGTATTCCCGGCACCTAAAGCTATTGCGTATCATGAAACTAACCCTGATTTTAACCTTGACAGGTCTGATGACCTATGCTTCCAGTTCTTTTTCACAGAATTCGAAGCTGTCCATAAATCTGGTTCAGGCCACGATGATGGATATTTTTAATGAGATTGAAGCGCAAACCGATTACAAGATTGCCTATAACAGCAACAATCTGGATGCCTCGGCAAAAACCGACCTGAGAGTCAACAATAAAACAGTAAAAGAAGTTCTGGATATGATTTTGGAACCTTCCAGACTGAAGTACGAGTTGGTGGGCCGTTACATTGTGATCACCGATCGGGCAGACGGAAGTGTTCTGGTCGATTCAGGTCAGCAACAGATATCCAGACTAACCGGGAAAGTGACCAGTCAGGATGGGCAACCCATTCCCGGTGCCACTGTGTTGGTTAAGGGAACCAGCATGGGGACCATTACCGATTCTGACGGAAATTTTGTATTAAACGATGTGCCTTCCGATGCTACTCTTGTTTTTTCATTTGTCGGAATGAGAACTTCCGAAGTTTTTGTTGAAGGCAGGAGTGTGGTCAACGTTCGGCTCGAAGAAGAAACCATCGGTATTGAAGAAGTGGTGGCGATTGGTTATGGTACGATAAAAAAGCGGGACCTGACCGGAGCAGTGCAGTCGGTCAAGAGTGACGAGATCGTCATGGCTCCCACGGGAAATGTGATGGAAGCTCTGCAGGGAAAGGTTGCCGGTTTGAATATATCAAGATCTTCCGGACGTGCCGGCGCTGAAGTAAATATGACTTTGCGTGGCATGCGTTCCATTAACGGCAGCAATACCCCTTTGTTTATTATTGACGGTGTGGAAGGAAATTATTCGGATATCAATCCCAATGACGTGGAGTCTATTGAGGTTTTGAAAGATGCTTCTTCAACGGCTATTTACGGTTCTGCGGGAGCAAACGGTGTGATTATCATCACTACCAAAACCGGGAAAAAAGGAAAAGTCAATATTAATTTTGATGCTTATTACGGGATCAATGGTATGCTGCAGTTCCCCTCCGTTCGTATGGGTGATGACTATATTGAACTGCGCAGGCAGGCCAATCTGACCACCGGTGCCTGGTCGGCTGGCGATCCTGATTCAAAGATTTTTTCGAATGACGAATGGAATGCCATTCAGAATAATCAGTGGGTTGACTGGTTTGATCTGGGAACCCGTAACGGAGCCCTTCAAAACTATTCTTTTTCCATGTCCGGGGGAAATGAAAAAACCTCCGGGTATTTTTCTGTGAACTATTACAATGAAGAAGGTATTCTTACTAATGATGACAATACCCGTTATTCTTTTCGTGCCAATGTGGAACACAAGGTAAATGACTGGCTGAAGGGAGGATTGAATGTATTGGGAGCATTTACCGACAGGAACGAAAGGAAAGGGCAGTATTTTACCCGGGTGCTTTCTCTCATGCCTCTTGGAACTCCTTTTAATGAAGACGGTTCGGTGAATCCGTTTCCACTGGCCGGAGATACGCAGTTAAGTCCGATTGCCGATATGGCAGAAAACCAGTATACCAATAATTATCACATACTGGGCGTTAATCCAACTGCATTTATCGAAATAACCCCGGTTAAGGGGTTGTCTGTCAAGTCTGTGCTGAGTTCCTATCTTAATTATTCCCGTCAGGGACTGTACAAGGGAGCTCTTTCTGCAGACGGTTACGGAGAAGGTAAAAGCTCTGCCCAGGTAGTCAATGACAACAAGTACAATTACAAATGGGAAAACATCATCAATTACAGTTTCGACATTAACGGCGAACATAATTTTGTTTTGACCGGTGTAACCAGCTGGGCAAAAAATCAGCAGGAGAGTTCCAGTATTCTGGGGTATGACCTGAGTTGGGACAAATATCTCTTTCATAACCTGGGGGCAACCGATCTGCAGAGCCGGGTGGCCTCTTCTTCGTTTATCAGAACCCAGATGATGTCGTATGTAGCCCGTGTAAACTATAATTACAAGGGACGCTACCTCTTTTCTCTTTCCAACCGTTGGGACGGAGCTTCCATTCTTGCTGAAGGAAATAAATGGGATAGTTTTCCTGCCGCCTCTGTGGCCTGGAGGATTAGTGACGAATCTTTTATGGCTAATGCTGTGAACGTCGATAACCTGAAATTGCGTGTTGGATACGGGGTTACCGGTAACGCCGGAGCAGAAGCCTATGCCACGTTGAATTTCGGAGTGGCCGGTTCCAATCTGGCCTTCCAGGATACGCCGGCGCCGTATTATATGTTTTCCAGGAATATCGCGAATACGAACCTGGGATGGGAAAAATCATACAACTGGAATGTAGGCGTCGACCTGAATATGTATAGAAACAGGCTGAATGTTACCCTGGATGCTTATCAGACAGACACAAAGGACATTTTGTTCCAGCGGAATCTTCCTGCTTCCACCGGTGGTTACCGGACCAGCAATTACACCATTTGGGAGAATGTTTGTGAAACACAAAACCGGGGTGTTGAAGCTGTGATTAACTCGGTCAATGTCCGGAATAATGACTTTGTCTGGTCGTCTACATTGACCTTTGCAGCGAACCATGAGGAGATAACCGAGTTTACCAGCGATGATCCGGTAACTAACGGTGACTATTATCTGGTAGAAGGAGAACCCATCAATTCCTATTACGATTATAAGTATCTGGGAATATGGCAGGAAAATGAAGCTACTGAAGCTGCGAAATACAATCGGGTTCCCGGTGATGTAAAAATACTGGATGTATATGATGATGATCAATATACCACAGCCGACAGGGTTGTACTGGGTTCTCCCACTCCGAACTGGACTGCAGGGTTTTCAAATACCTTTGAATACAAGGGCTTTGATCTGACCTTATTCCTGGAAGCCCGTTGGGGACAATTGATGGAATACGGAATCCTTGGCTGGTATAATCCTGACGGAACAGGGAACGGACCTGCCATCTGCGATTACTGGACCCCTGAGAATCCCGGAGGCCGTTTCCCTAGACCTAATGCATCTTACGGACGATTTGCCAACCTCCCTCTTGGATCGACCAGTCTTATGTATATCGATGGTTCTTATGTCAAGCTGAAAAATATCACACTGGGTTATTCGCTTCCGAAATCAATTCTCAGCAAACTGGATCTTTCTAAAGCCAGATTTTATGTGACTGCAGCCAATCCGTTTATTTATACCAAAAGCAAATATCTGGAAGATTATGATCCGGAACGCGGTGGTGCAGATGAGTTCCCCTTGGCCAGACAAATTGTATTCGGAGTTAACCTTTCTTTCTAAGCTGGCATAAGGAAGAAAGTGCAATTAATAATTTGAGAAAAATACATGAAACCACCATGAACAAAATGTTGCTCACACCAGCAAATGTATATGTGGAAGTTCCATGCGTTTATGTTCTAACAAAAAAATAAGCTTAATACGGAAGTTTCACTCAATTAAATTGAGAAATAAACACATGAAAATATGAAAACGAAAAATTGCATAATAAAAAGCTTGGCAGCAGCCGGGATCCTGCTGTTTGCCGGTTGTTCTATCGATGAATATAATCCTTCGGGCGGTCCCACCACCACAGAATATTACGCTAGTCCGGAAGGTTTCGGAGAACTGATCAATTCCTGTTATTTTCCTCTTACCCGCTCATGGACCGGTGGAGGAGAAGACTATGTGGTGTTTATGGCAGAATGCGGAACGGACCTTTGGACTTGTCCCCGTGGTGAAGGATGGATGAAGGAAGTATTTTACTATATGGGATTAAATGGAGGGACCAATCATCTGAATGAAGGATGGCAGTCCAGTTATGAATCAATCAATTATTGCAACGCAGCCATTCATCTGGTTGAAGATGCAGGGTTTACCGATCCGGACGAACGGGATGCCAAGGTAGCAGAAGCACATTTTTTAAGGGCATTTTTTAATTTCTTTCTGGTAGAACAATTCGGTGGGGTCTATTTGCCCCAGGTGGAAACAACGACTCCCATGACAGACATACCCCGTTCTTCTGTGTCGGAGTTTTATCAGTTGATATTTTCTGATCTGGAGTTTGCTATGCAACACCTTCCGAAGATCCAGACCGAGACAGGACGAGCTACATGCGGTGCAGCCTATCATCTTTATGCAAAGGCCTGCCTTCAATTTGCCACTTATGAGGAAGCAACAAATAAAACCGAGCTGTATACGGCAGCGAAGAATGCTGCCCTGGAACTGATCAACAATCAGTCTTCATACGGCTTGCGACTTTACGATGATCCTTCCGAAGTGTTTGATGTGGTTAACAACAAGCAAAATGAAGAAGCGATTTGGGTGGCTACACATTCGCAGTATAGCACGTTGAACCCCAGGGGGTCAAAATACTGGAACCGGGTTTTCAAGCAGTTTGGTTGCCTTCAGGACAACAACCAGTGCGGTATTGTTCACGGACTGGACGGGCCTTACGTTAAATTTGAGAAACGGATTATGCCCAGCCGGGCACTGCTGGATCTTTACGGGGAAAAAGACAGCAGGTATGCCGCCTTTTTCAGGGAGGAATACATTGCTAACGGAAACTATACCTGGTCTGAAGGCGACTGCGCCAAATTCGGAAAAGATCCGGCGGTATTTGCCGGTCAAAAAACAATTTCCCCGGGAGAACTGGGAATGCTGTTTACCCGTGATAACATTACCGATCCCTTTTCGCTCAATTATGCCTGTCTGGACCGCGATCTCATTTATAATCCGGACGGGACGATCAACATCAATTATACCAACGTGGGGTATCCGGCCCTGAAGAAGTTTGAGGCTCCGGGTATGTATGCAGGAGAACTGCACAAGGCCTATTCCTGGGCAGATCATCTGGTGTATCGCCTGGCAGAGACTTATCTGCTGGCGGCGGAAGCTATGTTCCGTCTGGGAGATGCGCAGGGAGCAGCCACCTATTTCAATGTGGTCCGCAACCGGGCATGTACCGGGCATGACGGCAGTCTGAATGTTTCCGCTGGAGATATTGATGTGGATTTTATTCTGGCCGAAAGGGCAAGGGAACTGTGCGGGGAGTATACCCGTTTCATGGACCTGAAGCGGATGGGGAAAACCGTGTTTGCCCAGTATATAAACAGCAATCCGGATATTCTGGCCCGCGGCCAGTTTGAGCCTGATACGCACATCCTGAGACCGGTTCCCGAGAAATCGGAACTGAATTATCAGAGTAATCCGGATGAATTTCAAAATCCCGGGTATTAATCCGGCATCCTTCCCGGAAAAATGATCCGGCTAAGTTGAAAATACGCCTGGAATATTGTCACAGAAAGACAGTTCTCTTTGGGCGTATTTTCTTTTTTTTTGTTATATTTCGTTTATATTTTTAATTTTCAATGGTAACTCATGGAACTCGCATGAGATATAATCATCTTCCTGTTTGATAACTTTTTACGATGCTTGTTTCAACTTTTCATTTAAAACAACTGACCTATGAAAATATTATTGCTGATAATTTGCTGTGCATTTTCCCTGCGAGGGGTTTCGCAGCAAATGGTTGAACGCTGGGAGATTTTTGAACTGCGTCTGAAAACCGATTTGCCCCGAAATCCTTTTGTCGGCGTGGAGTTTTATGCCGAATTCACTCAGGATACGCTATGCTACTCTCCTGAGGGATTTTATGATGGCGAAGGGACCTATGTAATCCGGTTCATGCCGACAGCTGAAGGGCGGTGGAAGTATACCACCCACAGCAACCTTGCCGGACTGGACAAGCAATCCGGTGAATTTATCTGTACCCCCGCCACGAAAGGGAATCATGGTCCGGTAAGAATCCGGAATACCTATCATTTTGAGTTTTGTGACGGCACGCCTTATTACCCGTTTGGAACAACCATTTATGAGTGGGCCTTTCAGAATGATGCCAAAAGGGCCCGGACCCTCCAAAGTCTGAAGAACTCTCCGTTCAACAAAGCCAGAATGCTGGCTGTTCCTCCTTACGGAGAAAATTATCAGCAGGGCCCGGACGCCCTGCAGCATTTCCCCTATGTGGGAACACCTCCCCGTAATTGGGATTTTTCCCGTTTTGACCCTCTGTTTTTCCAGGACCTTGAGCAATGTGTGCGCGAGCTGCAGGATCAGGGTGTTGTCATTGATCTCATTTTGTTCAGACCTTATGACAAAGGGAGATGGGGTTTTGATACGATGTCGCAAAATTGTAAGCAGCAGTTTGTACGTTATGTTTTGGCCCGTTTTGCCTCTTTCCGGAACATATGGTGGAGCCTGTGCAATGAGAACAGTTTTATTGAGGGGATGACTGACCAGGACTGGGACGAATTATTTCAGACCGTGGAGACATATGATCCATACGGACACATGCGTTCTATTCACAATGCCGGCCGGATTTATAATTACAGCAAACCGTGGGTAAGCCATGTCAGTCTGCAATATTATAATGCGGTAAGGGTGCCCGGTGTATCCCCTCTGCTTCGCGATTTGTACCGGAAA
>JBFWIL010000129.1:0-7469 GCA_050256015.1 Mangrovibacterium sp.
CGGTACGGGCCAGGATAAAGGAGAACTCCCCCACCTGCCCCAGAGCCAGTCCGGCCATAATGGTTCCCCGGAGCGTATGCCCGAGGGAAAAGGCCGTGAAAAACCCCACCAGGATCTTGATCAGCATAACCAGCACAACGGCCGTTAACACCAACAGCGTATGTTTGGCCACAAAACCCAGGTCGAGCATCATACCGATGCTTACAAAAAAGAAACTGGTAAAAATATCTTTAAAAGGAATCAGTTGTCCGAAAGCCTGATGACTGTATTCCGATTCGGAAATCATCAGTCCCCCCAGGAAGGCACCAAAAGCCAGGGAAATACCCATTTCCGAGGTCAGCAAAGCCACAGCCAGGCAAATTACGAAGATGCTCATCATAAACAACTCCTGGTTGCGGGTATGGGCAATGAGACGCAGAATTCCGGGCATCAGCCAGCGGTTTCCCAAATAAAGCAGCCCGATAAGGAAAACGGTTTTACCCAGCAAAAAAAACAGTTCATGCCCCTGCCCGGCGTTCGTATGTGCTCCTCCCAGCAGAGGGGTAAAGAGCAGCATGGGAATAACCACAATATCCTGAAAGATCAAAATGCCCACCACAGTTCTTCCATAGTTGGAAGTCACCTCCGAACGTTCCTGCATCAACTTCAGCACCACAGCCGTACTGCTCAGGGCTGTCAGGAAACCGACGAACAAGGCCCCCTGCCAGTCCAGGCGGTACAGCAAAGCAGCCAGCATGGCCAGTCCCGCAGTCAGCACCAGCTGCATCAGACCCCCTGCAAAGACTATTTTCCGGATTTTTAACAGATGATTCACCGAGAATTCCAGCCCAATGGTAAACATCAGCAGAACCACACCAATCTCAGCCATCAGCTCAATCTGATGAGGAGAACCCACCAGACCAAGCAAATACGGTCCGGCAATCACCCCCGTGAGCAGGTAACCGATAATAGTCGGGACCCGGATCCGGGTAAATAAAAAATTGACAAAAGAGGACAAGGCAAAAATAACCAGAATGTCTTTCAGCAAACCAAGTTCCATAAACACATAAATTACAGGTGGAACATTCTTATTCCGAAGCAGACAGCTGTCTGCTTCCAGTCTGCATACCCGGAAACCGGGGTTTCCGGATGAAGCCCCAACGTATTTGCAGGCCGGAGCTTAGTCCAGTTTCAGTACAGCCAGGAAAGCCTTTTGGGGCACCTCCACACTGCCTATCTGCTTCATTCGCTTTTTCCCTTTTTTTTGCTTTTCCAACAATTTACGCTTCCTGGTAATGTCTCCTCCGTAGCATTTGGCCGTCACATCCTTACGAACGGCTTTAATGGTTTCCCTGGCAATGATTTTGGCTCCGATGGCAGCCTGGATGGCAATGTCAAACTGCTGACGGGGAATCAGTTCCTTCAGCTTTTCGCACATCCTGCGTCCCAGCGTGTAAGCATTGTCAGAATGGATAAGCGAAGACAGGGCATCGACCATCTCCCCGTTAAGCAGGATATCCAGCCGTACCAGGCGGGCAGGTTTATAGCCGGTCATGTGATAATCGAAGGAGGCATAGCCCCGGGAAATCGATTTCAGCTTGTCGTAAAAGTCGAACACAATCTCTCCCAGCGGCATATCGAAGGTCAGTTCCGCCCGTTCAGCCGTCAGGTAATTTTGTTTTTGCAGCATCCCCCGCTTGTCCAGGCAGAGGTTCATAATCTGCCCGATGTATTCAGACTTGGTGATGATCTGGGCCCGGATGTAAGGCTCTTCAATTTCCTGTATGGTTGAGGCAGGCGGCATTCCGCTCGGATTGTACACTCTTACGGTTTCTCCCGTCGTGGTTTTAACCAGGTAGGAAACGTTGGGTACCGTGGTGATTACGTTCATATCAAACTCCCGGTCCAGCCTTTCCTGAATGATCTCCATATGCAACATACCCAGAAAGCCGCAACGGAACCCAAAGCCCAGGGCAGCAGAAGATTCGGGTTCATAGGTCAGGGAAGCATCATTCAGCTGCAGTTTTTCCATAGAAGTCCGAAGGTCTTCATAATCTTCGGCATCAATGGGATACACTCCGGCAAACACCATGGGCTTGACTTCCTCAAAACCGGAAATGGCACGATCACAGGGTCGTCCGCGGTGGGTAATCGTATCGCCCACCTTCACTTCCTTAGCCATCTTTATACCCGAAATGATATAGCCTACATCCCCGGCAAAAAGCTGTTCCCGCGATTCCATCCCCAGCCGGAGCACCCCGATTTCATCGGCATCATATTCCCTCCTGGTGTTGACAAATTTGACCCTGTCTCCTTTCCGTATAGTTCCGTTGGTTATCTTGAAATAAGCGATCACCCCGCGAAAGGGATTAAAGACGGAATCGAAAATCAGGGCCTGGAGGGGAGCCTCCGGATCCCCCTTGGGAGGAGGAACCAGCCGGACAATCCTTTTCAGAATCTCGGGCACTCCCTGTCCCGTTTTCCCGCTGGCATGAATGATGTCTTCCCGGTCGATCCCGATCAGATCGATGATCTGATCCTCCACCACTTCAGGCATAGCATTGGGCAGGTCCATCTTATTTAGCACGGGAATGATCTCCAGATCATGTTCCAGGGCCAGGTACAGATTTGAAATGGTCTGGGCCTGTATACCCTGAGTTGCATCCACGATCAGCAAGGCTCCCTCGCAAGCTGCAATGGAACGTGAGACCTCATAGGAAAAGTCGACATGACCCGGAGTATCGATCAGGTTCAACACATAGGTCTGTCCGTCCTGTTCATAATTCATCTGGACAGCATGGCTCTTGATGGTAATACCGCGTTCCCGTTCCAGTTCCATGTTATCCAGTACCTGATCGGCCATTTCCCGCTCACTGACCGTCTTGGTCACTTCAAGAAGCCGGTCTGCCAGAGTACTTTTCCCATGATCTATATGTGCAATAATGCAAAAATTCCGGATATGCTTCATCGACTCAATCTTCAAATATAGCTATTGTTCATCCTTCCCAAACAGACTCCGCAAAGATATTAATTTTGACGGATTACAGCCAACACCTTCTTCTGCAAATCACCTTCATCATTCTGCCTTCCGGAAATACAAATAAGAAGGGTTTGCTTATCTTTGCAGCATGAAAGATTTTTTCATGTACACCATTGGCCTGATTGCGCAAATGCTTTTCTTTGCGCGTACCCTTTGCCAGTGGTTTAAGTCGGAACATGAAGGCAGGGTTCTTTCGCTCACCATCTTTTGGAAGCTCAGTCTGCTGGCCTCCGTCCTCATGCTGGCATACGGGATCCTTCGCAAGGATGCAGCCATACTGCTGGGGCAACTCCTGGTGTATTACATCTATGTACGCAACATCCATCTCAAGCAGGAATGGCTTCCGATGAATCAGCTCCTGCGCCAAGGCATCCTGCTCTGCCCTGTCATCCTCCTGCTGGTCCTTTTCCTTTCGACGGATTACAGCCTGAGCACTTTCTTCAGAAATGAAGACAATCCGTTTCTGCTCATGCTCTGGGGAATTGCCGCCCAGCTGATTTTTATCTCCCGTTTCTTATACCAATGGATTTATTCGGAAAACAAAAAAGAATCTCTTCTTCCGGCAGGATTCTGGATCATTAGTATCTGTGGTTCGGCCATGACCTTTGTTTATGCAATTTTCCGGCTTGATCCGGTTCTGCTGCTGGCTCACAGCCTGAGTTTGTTTATTTATTTAAGAAATATCATTATACACTACCATGGGAGGGGTCTTTTCAGACAACTCCGTGTTCCGGTCCTGAACCGGCTAATAATCTTTCTTTCCGGCAAAATCAACTAAACGAAACCCTATGGCAAAATTCATTGTTACCGGCTGTGCGGGATTTATCGGATCGCATCTGTGTGAAAAACTGTTAACAGAGGGACACGAAGTGTTCGGGATTGACAACTTCGATCCGTTTTACAATCGCCGGATAAAAGAAAAAAATCTGGATTTTGCCCGCAGCCATCCGCGGTTCCGTTTTTCTGAAACCGATCTTGCAGACCGGCAGGCAGTGGAGAAGACATTTGAACGGATGGAGGCTGATGCGGTTGTCCATCTGGCCGGTAAAGCCGGAGTCCGTCCCTCAATCAGTGATCCCGCCGGCTACATCAGGGCCAATATTTCCGCAACACAGAACCTGCTGGAAATTATGCGGGAGCGGGGTATCCGGAAACTGGCTTTTGCCTCTTCCTCTTCGGTTTACGGAAATACCGGGGAGATCCCCTTCTCCGAACGGCAGGATGTAAGCCGTCCTGTTTCTCCCTATGCCTTTACAAAAAGATCCTGTGAACTGCTCAACTACACCTGGCACAAACTGTACGGCCTGGACGTGATAAACCTGCGTTTTTTTACGGTATACGGTCCCCGGCAACGGCCGGATCTGGCCATTCACAAATTCACCCGGCTGCTCCTTAACGGAGAAGAAATTCCTATGTTCGGTGACGGAAGCAGTGCCCGCGACTACACCTATTATGAGGATACTATCAACGGGATCTGCCGTACACTGGATTACCTGGCAGCTCACAAAAAAGTCTACGAGCTCATTAATCTGGGCAACAACCACCCCATTCCGCTCCGGGAGATGATTGAAATCATCGGGGAAATAGCCGGAATGCCGGTGCGTATTCAGACGCTGCCCCCCCAGGCCGGAGATGTGGACATTACCTGTGCCAATATAGACAAGGCCAGGAAACTGTTGGGATATCAGCCTGCATACGCTTTCGAACAGGGAATCCAAAACTTTGTAAACTGGTACCGAACGAACCGGCAAAATCTTGCCTAAACAAAAAATCATGAATCTGAACCACCAAAAATACATCCAATGGGCCGGCTGGCTTTCAGTGGCTGTCAACACCCTGCTGTTTATTCTTAAATACTGGGCCGGCGTGGTTTCTGGCTCCATTGCATTAAAAGCCGATGCCTGGGATACCTTAACAGATTGTTTTTCCTCCTTTATTGTGATCGTGGGTGGCAAGCTGGCCGGGAAACCTGCAGACAAGGAACATCCCTTCGGGCACGGGCGGGTAGAACATATTGCCGCCATGGTAATCGGCATTCTCCTGGCCATTCTTTCCTTTAACTTTATCATCAGTGCCTACGAAAAATTTATCTCCCGCGGCTCCGGCAACTTCGGCCCCCTGGCTGTTGCTGTAACCCTTGTATCCGTCCTGACCAAGGAAGCACTAGCCCGTTATGGCTTCTGGGCTTCCCGGAAAACCGGTTCGGCCATGCTGAAAGCCAATGCCTGGAACCACCGCTCCGATGCTTTTTCCTCCCTGATGATCCTGGTCGGAATCTTCCTGGGCATGTATTTCTGGTGGATAGACTCGGTCCTGGCTCTAATCGTAGCTCTGATGATTGCCCGGGCCTCTTACGAAATCCTTTCCCGTGAAATCCGTTCCCTGCTCGGAGAAGAAGTGGATCCGCAGTTGGTGCGAAGCATTAGCAGGGAGGTGACCTCCCTGCTGGATAGGGAGGTATATATACATCATTTGCACCTGCACAAATACGGCAATCACCAGGAATTAAGCTGTCACATCAAGCTTCCGCCGCAGATGACCATCGAAGAGGCCCACGCCATTTGCACACGGATTGAAGACATGCTGCTGGTCCGCTTTAATCTGATTGCCACCATCCATCCTGAGCCATTGAAAAATAAAAGAATATGATTAACCGTGCAGAACACGGCCGGTTCGCCTGCACAGCTTTCTTCCAAACTGCCGGATATAATTTGCAAACAAAACAAGAGAAGGCAGCATCCCCGGGGATGCTGCCTTCTCAATCGTATTTCCGTATTATAAAGCGAATCAGATTACATCATTCCGCCCATACCACCGCCGCCCATCGGGGGCATCGGAGCTGCCTTTTCTTCCTTCATCTCAGTCAGCACACATTCCGTGGTAAGGAACATACCGGCAATGGAAGCAGCATTTTCCAGAGCCACACGGGTTACCTTAGCCGGGTCAATCACTCCTGTCTCCTGCAGGTTCTGGTATTCATCCGTCCGGGCATTGTAACCAAAGTCGGCTTTTCCTTCGCGTACTTTCTGCGCAACCACGGCACCTTCCTTGCCTGCGTTGATCACAATCTGACGCAGAGGTTCTTCGATGGCACGTTTAACAATATCGATACCGGTGGTCTCATCTTCGTTTTCCCCGGTCATACCTTCCAGCGCTGAAATTGCACGGATATAGGCCACGCCTCCTCCGGGAACGATCCCTTCCTCAACCGCAGCACGGGTGGCACTCAGTGCATCGTCCACACGGTCTTTCTTTTCCTTCATTTCCACTTCAGAAGCAGCACCCACATAAAGCACAGCAACCCCTCCGGCCAGCTTGGCCAGACGTTCCTGCAGCTTTTCGCGGTCATAATCGGAAGTAGTGGACTCAATCTGACGTTTGATCATCGCCACGCGGGCTTTGATGTTTTCCGAATTACCCATACCCGAAACAACCGTGGTATTTTCCTTGTCAACAGAGATCTTTTCACTCTGTCCGAGCATATCCATGGTGGCATCTTCCAGTTTCATGCCTTTTTCTTCGGTGATTACCGTTCCACCGGTAAGCACAGCCAGATCTTCCAGCATTTCCTTACGACGGTCGCCAAATCCGGGAGCCTTTACGGCACATACTTTCAGCGAACCGCGCAGGCGATTTACCACCAGTGTAGCCAGGGCTTCCCCGTCTACATCTTCAGCGATAATCATTAACGGCCGGCTGTTCTGAGCTACCTGTTCCAGAACCGGCAACAAATCTTTCATCGTGCTGATCTTCTTGTCATAGATCAGAATATACGGATGATCCAGCTCTGCTTCCATTTTTTCCGTATTGGTCACAAAGTAAGGTGAGATATAGCCCCGGTCAAACTGCATACCTTCCACCACATCCACATAAGTTTCCGTTCCCTTGGCTTCTTCCACCGTGATCACGCCTTCCTTGTTCACCTTTTCCATGGCTTCGGCAATCAGGCTGCCGATTTCTTCGTCCCCGTTGGCAGAAACCTTGGCTACCTGCTTGATCTTATTGTAATCATCACCAATATTGTGAGACTGCGATTTAATGTTTTCCACCACTTTAACCACGGCTTTGTCAATACCGCGTTTCAGATCCATAGGATTGGCTCCTGCGGTTACATTTTTCAGTCCCACATTGATGATAGACTGAGCCAGAATGGTCGCGGTGGTCGTTCCGTCACCGGCATCATCCCCGGTTTTGCTGGCGACTTCCTTCACCATCTGGGCACCTATATTTTCATACGGGTCCTCCAGTTCCACTTCTTTGGCTACCGTAACTCCATCTTTGGTAATCTGAGGAGCACCGAATTTTTTTTCGATGACCACATTACGTCCTTTGGGCCCCAGAGTTATCTTAACAGCATCGGCTAACTGGTCAACTCCTTTTTTCAGCAAATCTCTTGCCTCGATATTAAATTTAATGTCTTTTGCCATTTTACATTCCTTTTTTAGTTGTT
>JBFWIL010000130.1:0-7464 GCA_050256015.1 Mangrovibacterium sp.
TCTTTGCATGTAACAGCTTCGTCCCTGGAAATATGAAAAGTGTGGGATCTGAAGCTGTTCATGCAGAGATTCTTGTCTATATGGAAACAGCGTTTCGTCGTGCACAAAAGGCCGGGGTAAAGATCATCGTTTTTGGTAGCGGAGGCTCTCGTTCTATTCCTGAAGGCTTTTCGAGAATGGACGCCCGCAGACAGTTTGTTGAACTTTGCAGGGCCATGGCTCCGCTTGCTGCAAAACACGGGGTCACTGTTGTTTTGGAACCTCTGAACAGGAATGAGTGCAACTTTATTAATTCGGTGAAGGAAGGGGGAGAAATCGTTGAGGAAGTGGATCATCCGAATTTTCGTTTGCTGGCCGATCTGTACCATATGAAAATGGATGGGGAAGGACCGGAAAGTTTGTTGCAGTATGGACATCTGATCAGGCACACGCATATAGCCGAGAAGGAAGGACGCTCTGCACCGGGGACCCATCAGGAAGATTTCAGTTCTTATTTTAAGGCGCTGAAGCAGGCTGGTTACCAGGGAAAGATGTCTCTGGAATGCCGGTGGACCGGGTTGGCTGAGCAGGCTGGACCGGCGCTTCAGACCCTCAGGAAACAGTTATTATCTAATTAAGTGAATATGGATACAAGACGTTCGTTTATTAAAAAGTCAGCTCTTGGAGCTGCAGGTATAACGATGGCCGGTATGGGAATGTCGGCAAAAAGTTACGGCAGCATTATTGGGGCCAACAATCGTGTGCGTGTGGGAATTGTCGGTTTTTCCAATCGTTTCCGCAATTCCCTGGGCAAAGCTTTTTTGAAGTATTCAGAAGAGATGAATTTTGAACTTTTCTCAGTTTGTGATATCTGGAACCGGCGGCGAGATGAGGGGCAAGCCTGGTACAGGGAGATGACCGGGGGCACAATAGGCACGGCGCGTAATACGGATGAGCTTTGGGAGCAGAAGCCCGATGCGGTAATCGTCAGTACGGCTGATTTTCAGCATGCCTTGCTTCTGGCTGAGGCTGTTAGGGCTGGTGCAGATGTGTATTGTGAAAAACCCTTTGCCGAGACTATGGACGATGCCAATGCAGGGCTAAAAGCAGTAAAGGAAACGGGCAAGGTTATTCAAATTGGCTCGCAGCGGCGTAGCGGACCTAATTACCATGCGGCTTACGATTATATCCGTTCCGGTAAATTCGGCAAGATTATCGCTGTGGAGATGACCTGGAATGTAAACCAGCCAGGACGCTGGCGCCTGCCGGAATTGATTAAGCAGATCCGGGAAGAGGATACCGACTGGAAACGCTATTTGATGAACCGCCCCTGGGAACCCTGGGATCCTAGAAAATACCTTGAATACAGGTTGTTCTGGCCCTATTCCTCGGGTATTCCCGGGCAGTGGATGGCCCATCAGATCGATACGGTACATTGGTTCTCTCATCTGAAGTATCCGCGTTCTGCCGTGGCCAACGGAGGTATTTATATGTGGAATGACGGACGCAGGAATTTTGACACAATGACGGCCGTGTTTGATTACGGTCCGGAAGACAGACGGGAGGAAGGATTCCAGGTGATTTATTCATCCCGTCAGACGAACGCTTCCGGAGGCACCAAGGAATGGTACTTTTCTAACGGTGGGAAGCTGGATCTCGACACAAACATAGTGAACAGTGAAGGCGGGCTTACCGAACGGCATGCCCGGGCTATGGGAAAGGAACCGTTCCTGCTCGATGAGTTTAAACTTCCCGGAATCAAGGTGGAATCGGAAGCAAATACCGGGGCAGATCCGCTGACCAATGCGCATATGAAGAACTGGATGGATTGTGTCAGAAACCGTGATATAAAGACGAATGCTCCGGTTGAGGCCGGTTACAGCCATTCCATTGCCAATATCATGGTTACTGCTGCTCTTCGCACTGGCCAGCGGGCTACTTTCGATGAGAAGCTGAAGCAGGTGGTTGCCGGCGGAAAGGTTTTCAAATATTAACACATAACGATTATGGGTTATAACCGTCTCTGCTCTGCGAACAGAGACGGTTTTTTTATGTTCTCTTATCAGGAATACTTTCAGCTCCGGGAAAATTGAGGATTATTATTCTGTTGTTTACTGTACAAGGACTTCTTATGTCCTGCGGCGACGGGAAAGGACAGGCAGTCAGTGGAAAACAGTTGCCGAAGTAAGAACTGTTGGTTTTTACTGCCGCCAGCCTGGGGGATGTGACGGAGGAACTACGCGATTCTTTTGAAAGGCAGTTTCCTTTGCCGGCAATATGGAAGGAGAAACGCGAACTCTGCCTCTGGCGGTATATGCCTATATGCCGGTTCCGTATACTGAACCCCGCAATATGCAGGTAACCCCTGTATGCATAATAGACTAAAAGGTAAATGTATTTGTTTTTATTGGGTTTACAGGGGAAAAATACCTTTTTCCCGGCAATAGCTGACGATTCTTTCCTGATTCCTGTCGTTCTGCCGCGGATCAAGCAGCATATCGGGTTGATCGGGAATGTCAAAAGGCAGATCGATGCCAGGTACACAGCCGAGGTTCTCCAGCTTGTAGAATTCAGGTTTATTGATCCTGCAGTAATCCAGTTTGGCATTCATATAAAACAGGTGAAAGCGTTCTTTTCCTATAATGCCGGCTATCTGCTCGCGGATTTGTCTGTCAGGCGAGATGAATGAACAGATGGCGATGATTCCCTGATCGTTTAGGATACGGCAAACCTCGGCTACCCTACGCAAGTGTTCGGCCCGGTCGGTCGGGCTGTAGTCCAGCTCTCTGGAAAGTCCGGAGCGGACCGAACTTCCGTCTAGCAGCACGACGGTGGCCCCCAGATCAAAAAGTTGTTTTTCCAGGCGAAAAGCCATTTCGTTTTTCCCCGAGCCGTGCAGTCCGGTTACCCAGAGAGTTACTCCCCGCTGGTTATAGCGTTTCTGGTAGGCCTCTGCAGCAATCAGGCTTTGTCCACCACGGATTCGTTCCCGGTCCTGTTCGCTGATGCGTGAAGGCAGTTCATCTGCGTTAAGTTGGTCGATAATCATGCCAACAGCCACCGTATTGTTTGTTACCGGGTCGATCAGCACAAACGAGCCGGTGCTTTTGTTCTTCTTATAGGCATCGAAGAACAGCGGTTTGTTTGTGGTCAGCACTACCCGGCCGATTTCGTTCAGTTCAAAATGATCGGTTTCCGATTTTTCCAGTGTGTTTACATCAATCCGGTATTTGATTTGGTCGATCCGGGTCCGGGTGTTATTATTGGCATGCTTGATAAAAAAATGGGTGTTGGGGTCCATGGGGTGTTCATCCATCCAGACGAGCATGGATTCAAAATGACGTTCCATACGGGGCAGGTTGTCGGGGTAGACGATCATATCGCCCCTGGATATATCTATTTCATCTTCCAGGGTAAGCGTGACTGACAGAGGAGAAAAGGCTTCCTCCAGTTCTCCGTCGTAGCTGACGATATTTTTGATTACGGAAGTTTTTCTGGAGGGCAGGACCATGATTTTTTCTCCGCGCCGGACAATCCCCGAAGCTACCCGGGCGGAAAATCCTCTGAAATTCCGGTTGGGCCGGAGCACGTATTGTACCGGGTAACGCATGTCATTAAAATTGCGATCGGAACTGATATGTACGCTTTCCAGAAGATCAAGCATGCATTTGCCCTGGAACCAGGGCATGCGTACGGATGGTTCAACCACATTGTCGCCTTTCAGGGCCGAGAGCGGGATGGAACTGACATCGGGGATATCCAGCCGGGCCACAAAGTTTTTGTAGTCATCACAGATCCGGTCGAATGCCTCCCGGTCGTAGTCAACCAGGTCCATTTTATTTACGGCCAGTATCACATGCTTAATGCCCAGTAGGGATACCAGAAAGGTATGCCTGCGGGTCTGGGTGATCACCCCTTTGGTGGCATCAATCAAAATAATGGCCAGGTTGGCTGTGGAGGCACCTGTGACCATGTTTCGGGTGTATTGTTCATGCCCCGGTGTATCGGCGATGATGAACTTGCGTTTGTTGGTGGAGAAATAGCGGTAGGCCACGTCGATGGTGATGCCCTGTTCCCGTTCGGCTTTCAGTCCGTCGAGTAGCAGGGCGTAGTCGATTTCATTGCCGGCATGTCCTGTGCGTTTACTGTCACGTTGAAGAGCGGAAAGTTGGTCTTCATAAATCTTTTTACTGTCGAACAGTAGCCGGCCTATCAGGGTTGACTTTCCGTCATCTACCGAACCGGCCGTAAGCAGACGCAGCAGGTCTTTTTTTTCATCCCGGTCCAGAAATGCCTTGATATCGGGTGCTTGTACTTTATTTGAATGTTGATATTTCATTATTTACGGTTAAGAATTGCCTTTCTGCGGGAAAAGGAGTGCATTTTAAAAATACCCTTCCCGTTTTTTCTGTTCCATACTGGCCTCCTGGTCAAAGTCGATGACCCGTGTGGTTCGTTCGGAAACGTTAACGGTCATCATTTCCTCAACAATTTTCTCAATGGTATCGGCTTCAGACTCTATTGCTCCTGTAAGCGGATAACAACCGAGGGTGCGGAAGCGTACTTTTTTTATTTCTGCTTTGGCTGCCATTTCTTTGGGCATACGTTCATCATCTGCTAGAATGAGGTTTCCATCCACATTGACCACCGGTCTTTCCTTGGCAAAATAAAGCGGAACAATGGGGATGTTTTCAAGACGGATGTATTGCCATACATCCAGTTCCGTCCAGTTGGAGATAGGAAAGACCCGGATGGATTCCCCCTTGTGTACGCGGGCATTGTAAATATCCCATAATTCGGGCCGTTGGTTTTTCGGATCCCATTGGTGATATTTGTCCCGGAATGAAAAGATCCGTTCCTTGGCCCGTGATTTTTCTTCATCTCGTCGGGCTCCCCCGAAGGCAGCATCGAATTTGTATTTGCTTAGTCCCTCCAGCAGGGCCTGTGTTTTCATGATGTCGGTATGTACTTTGCTGCCATGGGAAAAAGGACCCACTCCGGCTTCAAAACCTTTCCTGTTGTAATGAACAATCAGGTCCCAGTTGTTTTCGCTGGCATAATTATCTCGAAATGTGATCATTTCCCTGAATTTCCATTTCGAGTCTATATGCATTAAGGGAAAAGGAACCTTTCCCGGATAAAAAGCTTTTTCAGCCAGACGGACCATAACTGAAGAGTCTTTTCCTATTGAGTAAAGCATCACCGGATTTTCAAACTCTGCAGCCACTTCCCGGATGATGTGAATGGCTTCGGCTTCCAATTCCCGTAAATGCGTCAGATTGTACTGTGTCATGCGAACATAGTTATTTTGATGGTATTTACTGCTTCTGCCTGTCCGGCATAAACATCTGCCTGCAAAAATAAGGGATTCTGCCAAACCTGTATGGGTATTAATTCTTATTCTGTTTTAAAACGGCCAGATTAAAGGAATGACAACGACTGAAATAATAAAGGCCAAAATATTCAGCGGGATACCCACTTTGCTGTAATCGCCGAACCTGTAATTTCCTATACTCTGCACCAATAGGTTGGTTTGATATCCGATGGGAGTGGCAAAACTGGCCGATGAGGCAATACATATGGTTATGAAAAACGGCTTCGGATCAACCTGTAGTTGTTGTGAAGCCGCATAGGCAATGGGAAAAACCAGGGCCGCTGCGGCGTTATTGGTTATTACCTCCGTGAAAATATTGGTCAGCAGGTAAAGTGTAATTAGTACTCCCAGCGGACCAAAAGATTTGGAAAAGTTGATTGCCGTGGAGGCAATGCTGTCTGCGGCTCCGGAGTTTTGCAGTGCTTTACTGATTCCGAAAGCACAGGCAATGGTGATGAGTACATCCCAGGAAACTGCCTTGGTGTACTGCCGGTTGGGCAGAACGTTGATCCAGGTCATTACCACTGCTGCGATGGCAGCAAAATAAAACATATCCGGATTTTCTCCCTTGATCGGAGGCAGGAACTTACCGGTTGTGGCTCCGAGAATCATAAGCAGGACCAGCATTAAGGCAGCCAGTCGTTGTCCTTTATAGCGCGGCGGCGGAACTTCCCCGATAAAGGAGGTTAGATAAAAAGTTTTGGAACTGCCCCAGTTCTTAATGAAATTTTCATTGGTGAGCAGTACCAGGCTGTCACCGTCTTTCATGCGGACCGATCCGACATCGGAGGATATGGTTTCCCCGTTCCGGTAAACGGCCAGCACTTCCGCCTGGTAGTGTCCCAAAAAATCAAATTCGTCGATGGTCTGACTTATCCCCGGGAAACGGGGGGCAATTACCACCTCAATTTGTTTGATGTCAGTGCTTTTGTAAAATTTCCCGAATCCTTTCATGGCCTTCAACTCAAGCTTACGCTGGGTGATCAATGGTAGGAGATGATCTGATTTGACGGCGATAACCAGCTTGTCGTTCTGCTGCAATTCAAATTTTCCTTTCCGGCCATCAAAAAGTTCACCTTTACGGTCTATGGAATGTATGATAATGTTTTTAAGTTGATGACAGCGTCCGTTGTTGGTTTCTTCCCCGACCAGAGAACTGCCTGCGGATAGGCTGGCGTCCAGAAAATATTCCTTGTAATCGGAGCGTTGCCTGTTGTGCTTATTTTTTTCTCCGGGAAGGAGCCTGTGCCCGACAAAGGCCAGATAAAACAGCCCGGCAAAGGCAATCCAGATTCCAACTTTGCCCAGTTCAAACATGCTCAGTCCGCTCATCCCGTTTTCCAGCATCAGTCCGTGCACCACCAGGTTTGTAGAAGTTCCGATCAGCGTGCAGGTTCCGCCGAGTATGGTGGCGTAGGAGAGGGGAATCAGAAACTTTTGGGGGGAAAGGTTCATTTTTTCTGCCCAGTTTTTGATGATGGGGGCGAAGATTACAACCACGGGCGTATTGTTTAAAAAAGCTGAGATGGTGGAAATTGGCAATAGAATCCGGATCAGTGTACCCGGCATCCGGCCCCGGCGTTTTGGCAAAAAGTTTCTTGCCACGATGTTTAGCCCGCCGGTTTGTCTTACCCCTTCGCTGACCAGAAAAAGCACGGCTATAGTCAGCATGCCCTTGTTTGAAAAACCGGCCAGACTTTCCCTGCTGCTGATTACCCCGGTGGCCATCAGTACCACCAGGGCAGAAAACAGAACCATCCCCGGTCGCATTAAGTCGTTGATCAGGGCGATGATCATCAGGGAAATTATTCCCAGCACAAAGTAGCCTTCAAAAGTCATCCGGATATTGCTTTGATTTCACTTTTCAGCAAAGTTAAATTTATTCACCTGGCCGGACATGGGGTAAAATACTTATTTGGTTTTTCTTTTGCTTCGCTGCTGACTTGTTTCGGTTTTACGTATTTTTAGCATGATGTTTTGGCTATTGAACCGAAATGTTCTAATTTTGCTGCGCTTTTGTCAGAAAGACGGAACGGAAAAAGGATGACTCAGTAGCTCAGCTGGTAGAGCACATCCCTTTTAAGGATGGGGTCCTGGGTTCGAATCCCAGC
>JBFWIL010000131.1:0-7441 GCA_050256015.1 Mangrovibacterium sp.
GTCCGGGCTTGTAACCGGCACTCTTGATGGCTTCAATGATGCAGTTCAGGGCATCTTCCGTTCCGTCCAGAGCCGGGGCAAAACCACCTTCGTCGCCCACGGCTGTACTCAGCCCACGCTTGCTCAGCACTTTTTTCAGGCTGTGAAAAACCTCAGCCCCCATCCGCAGACCTTCACGGAATGAAGATGCTCCAATAGGACGGATCATAAATTCCTGAAAAGCAATCGGAGCGTCGGAGTGCGAACCACCGTTGATGATATTCATCATCGGAACCGGCAGAGTCTTGGCATTCGTTCCGCCAATATAGCGGTATAAAGGCAAGCCCAGCGCATTGGCAGCAGCTTTGGCAACAGCCAGGGAAACGCCAAGAATGGCATTGGCACCCAGCCTGGACTTGGTTTTTGTTCCATCCAGTTCCAGCATTTTCCTGTCAATAGCTACCTGATCGGAAGCATCCATCCCAATAACTTCCTTGGCAATGGTTTCGTTGACATTCTCCACGGCTTTCAGCACACCTTTTCCCAAATAACGGCCTTTGTCTCCGTCACGCAGTTCAAGCGCTTCATTTTCCCCGGTTGAAGCTCCGGACGGAACGGCAGCCAGGCCAACAGCCCCGCATTCAAGCGTAACTTCAACTTCCACGGTAGGGTTACCACGTGAATCCAGTATTTCCCGACCAACAACGTTATTGATTAACATGATTATTGATTTTAATTAAACTTATAATATATCTTAAATATCTTAACTTCCGGAACAAGAACTCCTGCCCGGCAGACTTTTTGAACGTTGCTTTAAACAGGCACAAATATAATAAATACCGGGGACAAAGGCAGATCTGCCGGAAGGAATATCATAAATTTAACGCAGCTAAAACGAGGTAAACTGATTATACTTGTCTCCGGCCTTATACTCCACGACTTCCACCGGCTGGATCGTAATCAGGGCCCCTTTTTGTGAATGCTTCACCATCTCCTGCACGCGTTCTGAAAACTCACGGATCGTTTCTTCCCGGTCAACAAGCTCGACCACTACCGGCAAATGATTGGAAAGGGCAAAAATTTTCATGGTGTGAATGGAATGACTAGCCCCATAAGATAAAACACCCCGGTAAACCGTAGCTCCGGCCAGTCCGCACTCCCTGGCCTCCCTTACAATCTCCTCATATAGCGGTGATCCGCCCAGTTTATCCGCCTCAGAGATATACACTTTTAACAAACACGCTTTGGCTTTCATCAGTATCCATTAAACACCAGGCAAGATAAACCATTTTTTATAGAATCAGGTAATTTGAAACGGGTTTTTACAGACAACATTTCAATGCCAGATTAGCCTGACCAGAATAATTCCAAAGAAAACAGCAGCCAGTCCGAAAAAAAGATTCAAGAAAATATTACTAAAAAAATAATACAGATTACGCTCGGCAAGCATCATCAGATTATGATAGGCAAAAGAAGAAAAAGTGGTAAAACCGCCGCAGAAACCTACAGTCAGAAAAATACGCCATTCGGGGGGGAGCAAGCTCCCCCGCTCGGCAAGGGCATAGACCAGGCCGATAACCAGACAACCCGCCATATTAGCAGCAAATGTACCCCAGGGAAAAAGACTGTTAAGCAGCCGTTCACTCAGCAACTGGGTCAGGTAGCGTGCTATACTTCCCAAAAAACCTCCGGCACCGACAAGCAAAATCGTTTTTAGCATTTCTTTTCGGATTTGAACAAAAATAGATATATTGAGCACCAAAATTATAAATAAATTAAAGACAAGCAGCATGAAGGGTAGCGTAATAAAGATATTGGTACTGCTGCTGATGCTCGGATACAAATTATGTGCTTACGGAACAAAACCGGCTGACAGTCTGATATACAGCTGGGCCGGCCGGGAATGTCTGGTAAATGCATCCGTGGGAGTATACCTGCAGGATGCCTTAACCGGTCAAATCCTGGGATCCTGTCATGCGCAACAAAGCCTGATCCCTGCCTCCACACTTAAGCTGATAACCACTGCCGCAGCCCTTGAAATGCTGGGACCCGATTACCGTTTTCAGACCCGGCTGGCTTTTCGCGGTCAACTTAGCAACGATAGTCTGAAGGGGGATCTGATCATCATAGGCGGAGGTGATCCGGCGCTGGGATCAATGTTTTTTCGGGATTATTATCTGAATCCTCATTTTTTAAAAGGCTGGACAGACAGTCTGCATCAACACAAAATAAGGCATGTCTGCGGACAAATACTGACCGATGCCACGATTTACGATGAGCGAGCCGTTCCCGGCACCTGGATCTGGGAAGATATAGGCAACTATTACGGAGCAGGCGTCAGCGGACTTTCGGTTTATGACAACAGCTGTGAAATCCGGCTTCGTTCTCCCGGGGAACAGGGCCGTCCGGTACAGATTATTTCGGTGAGTCCGGAAGAAACCGGTTTGGAATTCGATAACCGGCTGCGCTCGTCAGAAGACAAGCGCGATCTGGCCTGTGTATACGGCAGTCCGCCGGACCACCGCCGGATAATCAGGGGAACCATCCCCCTGGGAAGAAACAGCTTTGTAATACGGGCCTCGGTTCCCGACCCGCCGCAACTGCTGGCCCGGCAGTTGAAGAACATGCTCGAAGCATCGGGTATTTCCGTAACCGGTTCCACCGGCAGGCTGAACGTTCCCGTTCAAAAAGAAGTGACACTCGCCACAACTTTTTCCCCTCCCCTTATCAAACTGATCCGCGTAATCAATTACCAAAGCGTTAACCTGTTTGCCGAACACCTTCTAAGACAGCTGGCTTATACCCAAACCGGAAATGGAAGCCTTGAAGAAGGAATTCGCGTGCTGACGAATTTTTGGGAAAACAGGGGAATAAATACAAGCGGCCTGTTCATCTGCGACGGGAGCGGACTGTCCCGTTTCAATGCCCTGACGGCAGAACAACTGGTGCAGGTACTGGCATACATGAAAAACAAAAGTCCGCACAGCGAACTTTTTTACAACACCCTGCCTGCTGTTCCAGACGGCACGTTGTATTCTTTTGATCAACACCTCTTCCCCCGACACAGTCTTCAGGCCAAAAGCGGCAGCATGACCCGGGTCCGTTGCTATGCCGGGATTCTGACCACTACCTCAGGACGGCAAATAATATTTGCCGTCCTGCTGAACAACTTTTCCTGCAGTCAGCACCAGGCCATTCTTTCCATTGAAGAACTCCTGGCCGAACTGCACGGGCTTTAAGCTTTCAGCACAACTGTGCCGGGCTTACGGTTTTCTCCGGATCAGCCGGTCAAGCGAAAAACGGCCTCCGCCAAAGACCATAATGATCAAAAAAACCAGCAAATAAAGTACTGCCAGTTCCTTTTTTGCAAAGGGATCCGCACCATGGATCACAAAAACGGCAACAGCCATATTGATCAGAAGCGGCACGGAAGCCAACCGCGTAAACAGGCCACTGACCAGCAGCACAGAACAAAGACCTTCTGCAAATACCACCAGCAGCAACGAACCCGTAACTCCGATTCCCAGCGGATCGGGGAAGGCAATTTCCCCGCCGGCAAACAACAGTTGCAACTTCGGAATTCCGTGTGTCAGCATGCTGGCTCCTATTCCGACACGCAAAATCAATAATCCCAAGTCGTTTATTAACGCAATGGTTCCGGTTTTCATCTTAAGCATAACATGAAAGGTTAAAATTTATACATCAAATAAACCAGAAAAACCAAAAATAGTTCTCAGCCACAAACTGATTCTCTGCAAAACCCTCAGGGGAAGCGGTAACAACCGATTATGAACCGGCCATTCACGGTTTCGGATAGCCCACTGGCAGATTCAGCATAGGATGTTGCGAAGGAACAAGCGAAAGAATTTGACACAATCTGTCCTTATCCATGCTGGCCCGCGGACGGGTACACAGTCCGGTTCCCGCACAGAACAATGCTACATTCTGGGAAACAATTCCCGCATCCATGGCGGCCCAGCTAAGCTTCAGCTTTTCGTCACCGGCACGAAAACGGGAAATATCAGACACCAGCAGCAAAACCACCGGTGCCTCCTGCCGGCCAAAAACATTACGGTGATCTTCACCCAAAACCGGATTCAACAAATGCTGTGTTGCATCATAGAAGAAAATCCCATCTGCTGAAAACAGATAAATATCCACATCCTGAGCATTCATGGCAGAAGGTGCCGTACGCTTGCCCTCCTCCGGGCGGTTAATCCCATTTGCTGCCCAGAGTAAATCGGAGAGATCCTGAAGACTAAGTTTTTCCGGAGACCATTCCCTCACGGAAGCTCTGGAGGAAAAGGCCTCCATCACAGACAGTCCCCTTTGCCTGTCGGGTTCATTCAGTCTGACAGGCTGCTGGCCCTGCAGAAAACCGACAGGACCAAGCACCAGCATAATAAGACAAAACTGTTTCATTATTTGTGGTTTTAGGAGTTAAAAAATCAGCACATACAAAGGTATAAAATCAATCTGTACTGATTTCTGTTTACCGATCATTTTATCACCGTTTCATTCCGAATAAAAGTTCTCCTCTTGTCATAGAGTCCAGGACGGCAGAAATCCCAACAAAAAAATTCCTGAACAGAAGTACTTCTCCCAACCGATTGCAATATAAATTCATTGCAAAACAAAGTACCATTATATGAATTCTATAAAAAAATAAGATATTTACTTTCATATTAATTTTTGTTTTCCAAATTAATTCCTACTTTTGCTTCAGATAAGAACAACATGAAACGAGCCATGGCAAAAAGGCTTTTGATACACAGACAAATGTTTACCGGCGAGTTCCATGCTTTGGAAATTTAATTGAAAAGTATACATTAATACGAAATTGGCAGTAAGTTGAATTGAAAAAACAAACACATGAAGCATCTGGCTATCATACCAAACGTGATTATCCTCCTCGTCGTTGTCATTTCGCAAACGAAGTGAGGGTGTTGCATGCAGGTATATCAGATAGCCATTCTCACTTTCAGAGAATGGCTTTTTTCTTTTATATACATTAAGATGAAACAAATTTCGATATATCATCCCGTGGTCCTTCCGGTCGTCCTTATCGGACACTGTCGGAGAGGCTGCTGATTGTTGAACTAAACGCATTTCAAAAGCCTTTCTCTTTCCCGGGAAAGGCTTTTTTAGAAAATAGAATCATACAGATATGAACATGCAACACGAATTAAGATCTGCAACCACTACCAAAGGCCGAAGAATGGCCGGAGCCCGAAGCCTTTGGCGGGCCAACGGAATGAAGGAAGAGCATTTCGGAAAACCGCTGATTGCCATAGTCAACTCATTCACCCAGTTTGTGCCGGGACATGTGCATCTCCACGAAGTGGGACAGCTGATTAAAAATGAAATTGAAAAACACGGTTGTTTTGCTGCCGAATTTAACACGATTGCCATTGACGACGGGATCGCCATGGGACATGACGGCATGCTTTATTCCCTGCCCTCGCGCGATATCATTGCCGACAGCGTGGAATACATGTGTAATGCCCACAAGGCCGATGCCATGATATGCATCTCCAACTGCGACAAAATCACTCCTGGCATGATGATGGCTGCCATGCGGCTCAACATCCCCGCCCTCTTTGTCTCCGGAGGTCCTATGGAAGCCGGGGTGATTGACGGGAAAAAATTCGACCTGATCGACGCAATGGTGATGAGTGCCGATGAACAGGTAGACGACGAAACGCTGAACAGGGTGGAACAGGAGGCCTGCCCGACATGCGGAAGCTGTTCGGGTATGTTCACCGCCAATTCCATGAACTGCCTGGCCGAAGCCCTGGGGATTGCCCTGCCAGGCAACGGGACCATCGTATCAACCCATGAAAACCGGAAAAAACTGTTTGAGCAGGCAGCCCGGGAAATCGTCCGGCTAACCCGGGACTATTACGAAAACGGCAACGGAAAAGCCTTGCCGCGGGGCATTGCCACCCGGGCGGCCTTTGAAAATGCCATGAAACTGGATATTGCTATGGGCGGATCAACCAATACGGTGCTGCACATCCTGGCCGTTGCCCATGAAGCCGGGGTTAACTTCAGCATGAGAGACATCAATGAACTATCCAGGACAACCCCCAACCTTTGCAAGGTGGCTCCCAACGGGAAATACCATGTAGAAGATGTAAACCGGGCCGGAGGAATCCTGGGCATCCTGGCCGAACTGAACCGGGGCAGACTGCTGGACACTTCTGTATACCGGGTCGACGGACTCAGTCTGAAAGAAGCCCTGTCAAAATACGATATCATGAATCCGAAAATCGGAGAAGAAGCAATCCGGATTTTCCGTTCAGCTCCGGGAAGATACCGCAACAATACCATGGGCTCACAATCCGCATACTTCAGCACGCTCGACAAAGACCGGGCAAACGGCTGTATCCGCGACCTGGGCCATGCCTACAACAAGGACGGCGGACTGGCCGTGTTGTACGGCAATATTGCCGAAGACGGCTGCATTGTCAAAACAGCCGGTGTCGATCCTTCCGTATACTGTTTCAAAGGAACGGCGCGGGTATTCGAATCCCAGGAATCGGCCGTGAACGGAATCCTTGGGAATGCCGTGCAACCGGGCAATGTGGTGGTGATCCGCTATGAGGGGCCCAAAGGAGGGCCGGGCATGCAGGAGATGCTTTACCCCACTTCCTACCTGAAATCAATGAAGCTCGATAAAGCCTGTGCCTTGATCACCGACGGGCGCTTTTCCGGAGGAACCTCAGGACTCTCAATCGGACACATCTCACCCGAAGCAGCTGCGGGAGGAGCTATCGCACTGCTAAGGGACGGTGATTCCGTGGAAATCGATATCCCTGCACGAAAAATCAATGTGTTGCTGAGCCGGGAAGAACTTTCCCTGCGCCGGAAAGAAGAAGAAAACAAAAGGGAAAGAGCCTTTCGTCCCGTCAACCGGGAACGAGAAATCAGCAAAGCGCTGAAAGCATACGCCAGCATGGTTTCCTCGGCAGACAAAGGAGCAGTACGTTTAATCGATTAGAATAATTTAATCATCGTCCTATGGCTAAACAATCAATTACCGGCTCACAGGCCGTTATTCTTTCGCTGATAGAAGAAGGCGTGGATACGATCTTCGGATATCCGGGGGGGGCAATTATGCCTATTTACGATGCCCTGTATGATTTTGACAAACATATTTTCCACATTCTGACCCGTCATGAACAGGGTGCCGTGCATGCAGCCGAAGGCTATGCCAAAGTTACGGGCAAGGCCGGGGTTTGCTTTGCCACCTCCGGACCTGGAGCAACCAACCTGATCACCGGCATTGCCGATGCCATGATCGATTCCGTACCCCTGGTCTGCATTACCGGGCAGGTGGCCTCGCCCCTGCTGGGGACAGACGCTTTCCAGGAGTCGGATGTGGTGGGTATCTCCATGCCCGTCACCAAATGGAACTTCCAGATCACCTCGGCCGAGGAAATTCCCGAAGCCATAGCCA
>JBFWIL010000132.1:0-7438 GCA_050256015.1 Mangrovibacterium sp.
TTGCTTCCGAACTGGGGGCGGGCAAAGGCCAGAATAACGGCGCTGAGGGCCAGAATCCAGAGAATAAATTTGATGACCGGACGGGTGTTGCTCACACTGGGCATAAGTTCTTCAAGTATACCCGGACGGGCAAAACGGGTCAGGGCACGCCGGCGTATGATTCGGGTGACAATAAAAAGCAGGATGAGTACCGGGACGATAATCAGGGCATAGAGGTATTCGCTGTTGGCAAATCTGAATAGTTCCATTATTCAATTTCTTAGGGGATGTTTCTGAAGACAGTTAACTTAAAAAACAGACCGGCGGTCAGGATCAGTCCTGCCAGCATGGCATAAGACTGGAATTTCTCTTCTTTTCTGCTGTATTCCTTCACTTCTATTTTCGATTTTTCCATCTGGTCAATTTCCTTATAGATTCGGGCCAGACTGGTGTTGTCAGTGGCTCTGAAATAACTGCCTCCTGTTATTTCGGCGATTTCCCGGAGGGTTTTTTCATCAATGTGTACCTCCACATCACGGATTTGGGTGCCAAATGGAGTTTGCACAGGGTACGGTGCCGTGCCTATACTTCCGACGCCAATGGTGTAAACCCGTATTCCAAAGGTTTTGGCCAGCTCGGCAGCGGTAACAGGAGCAATGGCTCCACGGTTGTTTTCCCCGTCGGTGAGCAGAATGATCACCCGGCTGATGGCCTCACTTTCCTTTAGCCTGGCCACTGAGGTGGCCAGACCGTTTCCGATGGCTGTTCCGTCTTCTATCATATTGCTGTGGATATCCCGGAACAGGTTGATCAGTACGGCATGATCTGTGGTCAGCGGACACTGGGTAAAACTTTCCCCGGCAAAAACCACCAGCCCTATTTTATCGTTTCTTCTCCCGGAAATAAACCGCGTGGCAACATTTTTTGCCGCCTCCAGCCGGTCGGGCTGAAAATCGCGTGCCAGCATGGAAGTGGAAATATCCAGGGCGATGACAATATCAATTCCTTCGGTGCTGACGTTTTGCCAGCTGCTGGATGATTGCGGGCGGGCCAAAGCGATGATGAGCAGGCCTGTTCCTGCCACTTGCAGGGCAAAAGGCAGGTGGCGCAGGTAATGTTTCCAGCCCGGACGGATGGCCTGCAGCCCCATAAAGGAGGAAAAACGCAGACTGGCCTCCTTTTTTCTGAAACGCAGCAGGTACCATGCCAACATGGGAATCAGGGCCGGCAGCAAATAGAAAAATTCCGGATTTTTAAAACTTATGTCATTCATTTATCCTGTCGGTTCAAAGTTCAACAATTTATCTTGACGGAGTTCCCGTTAAAAGAGCTCTTCTCTCTGGGGCCATAGCCTGAATTGGGCTTTGCAGCCTTTATGCTGTTTATTTTAATTCAACCTCTTCTCCTTCCCGGTCGTCCCGGGGCGGACTGATCTCTTCTTCTTCCTTGGTGCTGTTAACAAAGAGGTAGGCGTTCATCAGGGTGAGCTGGTGGTCGTCTTCCAGCGGTTCATATTTGGCAAATTTGACCAGGTCTGCCAAACCCAGGATGTTCTTCAGCTGATCAAATGTTTTCTCCTCAAGGAGGTCTTTCCTCTGACGGAATGCGCCCAGAATTTCTTCCGTAGTATATTCCATAGCAGAAATGGTATAGCGTTTTTCAATATATTCCCTCAGGGTGTCGGAGATCTCACTATAGTAGGCTTTGATCTGATTATGCTGCCAAAGCTGCTCTTGCTTGATCCGGTCAAGTTCTCTCAGTGCCACTATATGAGGAGGGGCCTGGGGCTTTGTTGCCCGGCCGAATACGGGTTGATTGTTCCTGCGCCGGTGAAGGTAATAAAACAGGAAGAAGAGCAGGGCTCCGATCAGTATGATGCCCAGGATGTATGGAGAGGCCTCCTGAAGATTAACCGGAGCCCCGTAAGGTTTTTTGATGTCTGCCGGTCCCCGTGTCGTGTCAATGGGTAATCCGTGTACAAAAAATTCCACCGGAAGAGTCTCTATAGTCTCTTTCAGCTTATTGTGCTGCAGTTCAAACTGGAAAGAAGGGATCACCTGCCGGCCGGTGTCGAAGGAAGTAAGGAGCAACTCGCTCACGATGCGGAGCTGTTTTTCCGGTTCCAGTTTGAATGTATCTAGGGGAGAACGGGCTATGACTTCAACGGTACTGGTAAGAGTGTCGCCAATTTCCGGAAATGCCACGTTTATGTGCTCCGGTTGTTCCAGTTCAAGGAGCAACCGGAACTGATCGCCGATTAGTACATGAGTGGTGTCGGGTACCGCCCGGGCCCGGAGTTCCCGGGCCTGCATGACTGGATGCCAGCCGGCCCATAATATCAACAGCAGAATGATGTGTTTCGGTGCTTTCACGTTGTCTTGTTTGTTTGTATACCGTTTTTCCCGGCTAAACATATTTTATTTAATTGATCATGTTCGTTTGCTGGCCCTGGCTGTTTGTCCGAAAAAACTCAGGATTTCAATCCGCGTTTCCGGAACAGGCTCATAAGCGAACGAACATAGTCTTCTTCTGTATGGATGATAGCATAATCCACTCCGCATTTTTTCAGGCTGCGGTCCAGTTTTTCGCTGCTTTCCTGCCACCAGTGTTCATAGTTTTGCCTAATTTTCCGGTTGCCGGTATCGACCCACAGATAATGTCCGGTTTCCGCATCCTTGAGCTTAATCATGCCAACGGAAGGCAACTGGGCCTCACGCCGGTCGTAAATACGCAGGGCCACCATATCATGCTTGTTGTTGGCGATAGTAAGTGCTTTTTCAAATTCAGCCTCATCCTGGATAAAGTCGGATAGCAGGAAGCAGGTGCACCGTTTCCTGATTGCATTGGTCATGTAACGCAGGGCACCGGAGAGGTTGGTTCCTCTTTTTTTCGGGCTGAAATCAATCAGCTCCCGGATAATCCGCAGGATGTGAGAACGTCCTTTTTTGGGCGGGATAAACTTCTCGATGGTTTCCGAAAAGAAGATTACTCCGATCTTGTCGTTATTCTGGATGGCGGAAAAGGCCAGAACAGCTGCTATTTCGGTGATTACGTTTTTTTTGAATTTTTCTGCCGAGCCGAAATCCCGCGAGCCGCTCACATCAATCAGCAGCATGACGGTCAGTTCCCGCTCTTCCTCGAACACCTTGATGAAAGGTTTGTTGTAGCGGGCGGTTACATTCCAGTCTATGTTGCGCACATCGTCCCCAAACTGGTATTCGCGCACTTCACTGAAGGCCATCCCCCGTCCTTTAAACGCGGAATGATATTCCCCGGCAAAAATATTCCGGCTCAATCCGCGGCTTTTTATTTCAATCTTTTTGACCTTTTTGAGTAAGTCTGAATGATCCATTTGTTTTTGGGTTGAAAGTTCTTTATTCGGGTACTGCTTCTTAACTTCCTTTGGAAGCCCGTACATTATTCAACCGCTAAGGAACTTCTATCATATTGAGAATTTCCGTAATGATCTCTTCGGCCGTAACATTGTTGGCTTCTGCTTCATAACTCAGGCCGATGCGGTGGCGCAACACATCGGGGCAGACGGCACGGACATCTTCCGGAATGACATACCCCCGGCGTTTAATAAAAGCATAGGCCTTGGCTGCCTGGGCCATACTTATGCTGGCGCGCGGGGAAGCTCCGAAGGATATCATATCGGTAAACCGGTCAAGTTTGTAATCGGCCGGATTACGGGTGGCAAATACAATGTCGACAATGTATTTACTGATCTTTTCGTCCAGGTATACGTCTTTGACCACGTTACGTGCCTGAAGAATATTTTCCGGGTCCAGGATGGTGGCAGCCTGTGGATACTGTTTCAGCAGGTTTTGCCGGACGATTTGTTTTTCTTCTTCTTTTTGCGGGTAGCTGATTACCACCTTCAGCATGAAACGGTCCAGTTGGGCTTCTGGCAGCGGGTAAGTTCCTTCCTGTTCTATGGGGTTCTGGGTAGCCATAACCAGGAAGGGCTCCTTCAGGGAGTATGTCTGGTCGCCCAGGGTGATCTGTCTTTCCTGCATGGCTTCAAGCAAAGCCGACTGTACTTTGGCCGGAGCCCGGTTAATTTCGTCGGCCAGCACAAAGTTGGTAAAAATTGGTCCTTTTTTTACTATGAACTCTTCCGTTTTCTGGCTGTAAACCAGGGTTCCCAGCAGGTCGGCCGGCAACAGGTCGGGGGTGAACTGAATCCGGGTGAAGTCGGCGCTTATTGTTTTGGCCAGGGTGTTTATTGCCAGTGTCTTGGCCAGTCCGGGAACCCCCTCCAGCAGGATGTGCCCGCTGGATAAGAGTCCGATCATCAGACTTTCCACCAGATGTTTTTGTCCGACGATGACCTTGTTCATTTCCATACTGATCAGATCTACAAAGGAACTTTCCTGTTGGATCCGGTCGTTCAGTTCACGAATATCTACTCCTTGGTTCATTGTTCTGTTTTTCTTTGTACGGTTAACTATTCTGTTTATTCTTTTTTCTTTTGTTCCCGGGACTTTTCCTTTTCGCCGGCCCACGAAATTAGTTTTTCCTGATCTGAAAAAGACTGTAACTTTGTTAAAAGTTGTTAAGCTGGTTTTTTCCTGAAACCGTATGGTAACAGGAAAGACAGAGCCTGACAGACAGGTCTCCGGCTGAACCGGCAAACGGGATAATGTTTCCGGACGAGTACGAAAAAGAGCAGTAAATTTAATAAATTTGACTGTTTATACGGTATCAGGGGGCAAATTTACCAAATGAAGTTATTTTGAAACAACGTTATTTTATTGAGCTGGCTTATAAGGGAACCGTTTTTCACGGCTGGCAGATTCAGCCCAATGCGATGAGCGTGCAGAAAAGTCTGGAATACACCATCGGAACCATTTGCCGGGAGCCGGTTTCGGTTACCGGCGCGGGGCGTACGGATGCAGGGGTACATGCTTCCTATTATGTGGCCCATTTTGAATCGGAACAGGACGGACTGGATCGACCGGATTTTTTGAGAAGACTGAATCGTTTTTTGCAGGCCGATGTGGCTGTTTACCGGATTGCCAAAGTTGATCCGAAGACCCATGCCCGGTTTTCTGCCGTTTTGCGAACCTATTGTTATTTTATTCATCAGCAGAAAGATCCGTTCCTTCAGACGTTATCGTGGTTTTTCCCGGCAGCTCTGGATGTGGAACGGATGAATGCAGCCGGAAAACATTTGCTGGGCCGTCATGATTTTACCAGCTTCAGCAAGCTGCATACCGATGTGAAAACCAACTTTTGTACACTTCGGGAAGTTGTCTGGAAGCAGGAAGGGCACCGGCTGGTTTTCCGGATAACGGCCGATCGTTTTTTGCGCAATATGGTCCGTGCCCTGGTGGGTACTATGGTCATGGTGGGACAGGGGAAGATTGGTGTGGATGATTTTCTCCTGATTATGGAGAAGAAGGATCGTGGAATGGCCGGAACGTCTGCTCCGCCGGAGGGCCTGTACCTTACCGGCATCCGGTATCCGGAAGAACTGTTTCGGCGAACGGCGCCGGAACAGTTTTCGCTTTTCCCTGTTGATTAAGCAGATGAAACAGTTCTTCGCTGGCTTTCCGGTTTTTGTCCGACCTGTACAGTCGAAAACTATATCGCTTTGCTGTATCTTATCGAATTGACTGCTAACCTTAACGATAACACAGAAGCCTGCCGGATCTCTCTGGAATAAAGAGATTGGATTCAACCACGTTTTTAAAGTTCGATTATGAGATAACGGAGAACCCTTGTAAAGCGGATACCGGTTGGGCGGAAACGTTTGAGCTTTTGGAGTGATGGCAACTACAGCAAACTGACAATTCCGGTCAGCTCATCTGCTTTGTCCTGGCGGCCGGCAAAGCTATAGGCTGTAATCAGACTTTCCACCAGTTTGCGAATTATGATCCGGTCTTTGCAGGGAGTTGCAAAAGAGCTTGCGTTGACTTGTCCTTCTTTCCTCAGCATAAATTCAACCTCCCGGCGTCCGATGATGGCCCCCCGGTTGAGCGGGTTGATGTAAAACAGCACCTGCGAATGATATCCCGGACCGTGGGCTTTCCGGGCAAGTTCTTCATCTACATAGGCTAACAGCGGATTCTTGGGAAAATCGACAAGCAGTACAGGAAAGTCTAGTTCCCGTGCCACCAGGGTGTACAAAATAGCCATGGAAACCGGATTACCCTCTTTGGTGTCCAGAATATGATTCAGGAAACAGGCTCGCGGGGATAGCACATCGCTCTGGTTAATATTAAACTGGTAGACATCGTAGAAGATGTGATTCAGTACGGTGATTTTTTCTATGGAAGTCAGCCGGTTATTGATTTCCAGCCACACATCGCTGCGAATTCGCCTGATCCGGTTCCGCATTTCTGCGGATTTCAGTTCCGGATACTGATACCGGCTGATTAAGAAAAAGCCTTCAAAGAGGTCCTCTTCTTCCTCTCTGTACCAGTTTTGTATCCTTTTGCTGGTTTCCCGGAACCGGATTTGCCGGGTAAGGTTTTCAATTCGTTCCTGAATCAGGCTGTCCAGACTGGTTTCCCAGATCTGCTCCAATTGTCTGATGATAGAGCTGTTTTCTTCAAGTAATTCTTTTTCGACCTGTTTATATACAGTCTTGTCCGGATCATCCAGCAGGGCTATCAGTGCCGACAGTTTGTCTGCTTTCATCGGGTTTAACGGGTTAGTTTGTTCAGGATCAGATTGATCAGCTCATGCATCTTCGACCGGTAACCGCTGTCGGCTTTCCTGTTGCGACGGTCGGCAATGACCAGACAAACGGTCAGAGCCTGGTGCCCGAGCAGGGCTGCCAGACCGTAAATGGCGGAGCATTCCATTTCGTAATTGGTGATTTTGTATCCGTCATACGAAAAATCCGACAGCTTTCGGTTGATATCCGGGTCGGCAATGTCCAGCCGGAGTATACGCCCCTGCGGACCGTAAAATCCGGGGGCCGATACGGTTATTCCTTCTTTAAACGGATTACCTCCGATTCTTTGCAGCAGAACGGGAGAGCAGCCGGCAACATACGGGGAAGCCAGCAGTGGGTTCCAGTTCAATTCTTTCCTGAATTGCTTCTCAAAGTTCAGGTCGGTCACCCTGCTGCGCCCGGCATAAAAGTTCAGCAGGCCGTCTAACCCGATAACCTTACGTGAGATGACGAAATCATGCAGGTGCAGTTCCTCCTGGAGACTCCCGCACGTCCCGATCCGAACCAGGTTCAGACCGCGGTGCTTTTTGTGTATTTCCCTGCTGTTAAAGTCAATATTAGCCAGAGCATCCAGCTCGTTCAGCACGATATCAATGTTGTCGGTTCCTATGCCCGTGGAAATCACACTTAAGCGTTTCCCTTTTAAGCTGCCGGTTACAGAAACAAATTCCCTGTTTTGTATACGGAATTCCTTCTTGTCCAGCAGGCTTGCCACTTTATCCACGCGCCCCGGATCACCTACCAGAATTACCGTACCGGCAAGTTGTTCCG
>JBFWIL010000133.1:0-7411 GCA_050256015.1 Mangrovibacterium sp.
CGATCAGTATGAAATCGCCAGCGAGTTCCAGAACCCGGATGCCATTATTGTGCGAAGCCAGTCCATGCATGAAATGAATTTTCCGGCAAGCCTGAAAGCCATTGCCCGGGCCGGAGCCGGAGTCAATAACATTCCACTGGACAAATGTACCGGGAACGGTATTGTGGTGTTCAATTCGCCCGGAGCCAATGCCCATGCCGTTAAGGAACTGGTCATTGCGTCCATGATCCTTTCCTCCCGTCATCTGGCCGATTCCATTGCCTGGGCAAAAAACCTCACCGGAAAAGGAGATGAAGTTCCCTCCCTGGTTGAAGCAGGAAAGAAAAATTTCGGAGGAAACGAGATCCGGGGCAAAACGCTGGCAGTGATTGGACTCGGTGCTATTGGCGTACTTATCGCCAATGCAGCCCAGGCTCTGGGGATGGAAGTCCTGGGTTACGATCCCTACATTTCCGTGAAACATGCCTGGCGTCTGAGCCGAAATGTCAAGCAGGCCGACGGCATTGAAATGCTGCTATCGAATGCAGACTACGTTACTATTCATATTCCGCAAACTCCGGAAACCAAAGGATACGTCAACAAAGACAAAATTGCCATAATGAAAAAGGGAGTACGGATCATGAACTTTGCCCGCGGCGGACTGGTCAACAAAAAAGATCTGGCAGAGGCACTTGAATCGGGGAAAGTGAAAAGCTATGTCACCGACTTTCCCGATGATGAAGTCCTGCAAATGAAAAACACGATCGCCATTCCCCATCTGGGAGCATCCACAGGAGAATCGGAACAAAACTGCGCCGTTATGGCCGTAAACGAGTTACGGAATTTCCTGGAAAACGGGAACATTACCAACTCCGTTAATTTCCCGGAAACGGAAATGGAGAGGCACGGAGGTCCGCGTCTGGTCATTGCCAACAGGAATGTTCCGAAAATGGTCAGCCAGATCTCCAGCATGCTGGCTTCCTCCGAAATCAATATTGCCAACATGCTGAACAAAAACAAAGCAGACATTGCCTATAACATAATAGACATAGACGGTCCGCTTCCTTCGGAAGAACTCCTGAAAAATATTTCCGCCATAGAAGGAGTTATTATGATACGTGTTATGCCTTAACAGCATACGGATATCAGCATACGGATACCGGCGGAATTCAGCATATCTGAAAATCTGCCGGTATCTTTGTTTTAACAGGGCAAAATATGGAAATTATCTTATTTTTGCAGTAAGGCAAAATGGGATCATAAAATCTATCTGTAAATAAATTTTTTTTAATGGCCAGATGAAATGTGCATTGCCGGTTTTTATTTCCTCCGGTTTGTGGTTGGCACATTTCAGGCATAAATTTTGAATCTATGAGTGATAAATTAATTCAAAAGGCAGCCGATAATGTCCGGATCCTGTCTGCTGCCATGGTTGAAAAGGCAAAATCGGGTCATCCCGGAGGCGCAATGGGAGGTGCAGATTTTGTCAGTGTGCTGTATTCGGAGTTTCTGAACTATGACCCAAGTGATATGGGATGGATTAACCGCGACCGCTTTTTCCTGGATCCCGGACACATGTCACCCATGCTGTATGCCGTTCTGGCTCTGACAGGGAACTACTCTATGGATGATCTGAAGAACTTCAGGCAATGGGGCAGCGTGACCCCCGGGCATCCGGAAATGGATGTCAGCCGCGGAATTGAGAATACCTCCGGGCCACTGGGACAAGGACACACCATGGCCGTAGGTGCAGCCATTGCCGAACGGTTCCTGGTCCAGCGCTTTGGAGCCTGGATGGCACACAAAATCTACACATTCATTTCCGACGGCGGCGTGCAGGAAGAAATATCGCAGGGAGCCGGCCGCATTGCCGGAAACCTGGGATTGAGTAATCTGATCATGTTTTACGATTCAAACGACATCCAGCTTTCATCAGAAACCTGGGAAGTAACCTGTGAAGATACGGCAAAAAAATATGAGGCCTGGGGCTGGAAGGTTATCACCATAGAAGGCAACAACATTGAAGATGTCCGTGCTGCCCTGCAAGCTGCACGGGAAGAAAAAGAAAAACCCACGCTGATCATAGGAAAGACCATCATGGGAAAAGGAGCCGTTACGGAGACAGGAGAAAACTTTGAACGCAAATGCTCCACCCACGGTATGCCCCTGGGCAAGGCAGGTGCCTCTTTTGCCAAAACAGTAGCTAACCTGGGCGGGGATCCTGAAAATCCCTTTGTCATTTTCGATGAGGTCAAGGAACTTTTCAGCAAACGCAGGAAAGAACTGATTCAGGCTGCTGCCAAAAGAAAAGCAGTTCAGCTGGCCTGGGAAGAAGAAAATCCGGAACTGGCAGCAAAACTAAAAGCGTTCTTCTCCGGCGAAGCACCGGAATTTGATTACGGCAGTATTGTCCAGAAAGAAGGAGCGGCCACGCGGGCAGCTTCCGCTACCGTATTGGCAGCCTTTGCCGGACAGGTTGAAAATCTGATCGTTGCATCGGCCGACCTGTCAAATTCAGACAAGACTGACGGTTTCCTGAAAAAGACCCAGGCCTTTAAAAAAGGAGATTTCAGTGGAGCTTTCCTTCAGGCCGGCGTTTCCGAGCTAACCATGGCCTGTCTGGCCAACGGTATGGCCCTGCACGGCGGAGTCATTCCGGCATGCGGAACCTTCTTCGTTTTTTCCGACTACATGAAACCGGCGGTACGCCTTTCCGCCCTGATGAAGCTACCGGTGAAATACATCTGGACCCACGATGCCTTCCGGGTCGGTGAAGACGGTCCCACCCACCAACCGGTGGAACAGGAAGCACAGATCCGCCTGATGGAGAAGCTTAAAAACCACGACGGCGGAAATTCCATGCTGGTACTGCGTCCGGCCGACAGTGAAGAAACGACTGTAGCCTGGGGAATGGCCATGAAAAACACATCCACGCCAACAGGTCTGATCCTTTCCCGTCAGAACATCAAAAACCTGCCAGCCGGGAAAAGTCGTAAGACAGAAGCCCTTCAGGCAAAAAAAGGAGCCTACGTGGTAAGTGACTGCGAAGGGACTCCGGATGTCATCTTGCTGGCCAGCGGCTCTGAAGTCAGTACGCTGGTCGAAGGCGCCGCCCTGCTCGAACAGGAAGGAATCAAATGCAGGATCGTTTCAGTACCCTCGGAAGGTCTCTTCCGGAACCAGCCGGCAGATTATCAGAACCAGGTGTTGCCCGCCGGAGTGAAAAAATTCGGGATGACCGCCGGACTCCCGGTTACCCTCGAAGGACTGACCGGGGCCGACGGCAAAGTATTCGGCATGGACTCCTTCGGTTACTCAGCCCCGTATGCAATTCTCGACGAGAAACTCGGATTTAACGGTCAAAATGTATACCGCCAGGTAAAAGGAATTTTGGACTGATCCGAAATTACAGTCATAAAAAAAACCGGCAATTGCCGGTTTTTTTTATGACTGTACCACCACCTTCAGCCAGGCACGGGCCATAAGCTGTGCCCCTGCCATGGAAGGATGGACCCCGTCGGGACTCCAGTAAGCAGCAGGAGCATGCTTCAGAGCCTCCCGGAAAAGGGAATGAAAAGGCACATAAAGGGTATCAAATTCCTTCGCCAGAGCCATAGCTGCCTTCCGGTACGGTTCAAATTCTTCCTGCCAACCCGCCTCAACAGCCGTGCCGCCATCCACGGAATAGGGTTCACAAATCACCAGACATGTTTCGGGCAAAGCCTCCCTGGTACGCTTCAGCAAAGCCCTGAAATCATTTTCATAAACCTCCTCCGTGCCGTCATAGTTCCCGTTACGCCTGTGCCAGTAATCGTTTACCCCGATCAGAATACTCAGTACGTCCGGTTTCAGCTCCAGACAATCTTCCTGCCACCTTTCTGCCAGCTGAAAGACCTTGTTTCCGCTTATCCCGCGGTTATAAATACTAAGGTTCTTCCCGGGCAAATCTGCAAGAAGCGAGGCCGCAGCCATCAGGGCATAACCTCCGCCAAAAGAACCGGCATCATTCGGCAGCTGCTTTTTCCTGTCCCGACCGGCATCCGTAATGGAATCTCCCTGAAACAGCAAAACACCACGCTGAGGAAAAACGTTGCCGGCCGGCTTTCTTTTTTTTCCGGCCGGAAGCGCGGCCGACATAATCATTGGAATGGCAGCCACCCCGGCCAGCCGGGCTGCTCCGTTAAGGATAAAACTTCTCCTAGATAATTGCATATACTAACTTATTTACAGGATTTCTCCCCGTTGAACTTTCAAATACTGCAAAATAAAACAGGCTCGCTCTGCCGCCTCCCCTTTGGGGATCTCCACCAGGGTATATCCCCGCTCCCTGTAACAATCACAGATCAAAGTATGCAGCCGGACCGCCCCGGCAAAATGCTCTGTCCGGACTTTATCCCTGAGGTATATCTCCTCCCAGGGCGGCGTAACAAACACAACAGGATAATACGGATAGTCAGTAAGAATTGTACCAAATTCCGGGGAAGGCTTTTTTCCCCTCCAACGGGTAAAAGCCAGCTGATCGGGCAAACCCCGGTCGGCAAAAGCCCACTGTCCGGCCCTGACCGATCGGTAAAAACCAATACGTAAACGCGTTACTTCCTGCTGGAAGCGCTTCATATCCACCCACGGAAGGATACCTCCCTCCCGGCTCTGTTGCGAAATAAGCATCCGGGCAAATTCTTCGCAGGTAATATACCCCAATTGTTCCAATTCACGAATGATACTGGTTTTTCCGAAGCCGGATCCTCCGGTAATTACCACAATACGGATTTTGCTCATATGCTTTCCTGTTCGCCCCAAAAACGGAAAGAAAACCGTTCCGGTATTTCCTGATGAAACCAAAAATAGTGTTTTCGCCCCTATTGATAAAACCGAATCTGAATTAATTATTAAATATTTTTTTCCATACCTAAATTACACTGATTTACAAACAAATAAAAACGACAGAAAACGGATACCACACGGATATAAAAAATAATTCTACTTTTGCACAAGCTGTCGTGTACGAACACGATTTTTTTATAATCAAATTCCGTGTACGATAACGGGAAAAGGTAATCAAAAATCAGCATGACCGCGGAAACAATGGAACGACAAAAACCGAACAATCCAAACCGTTCGTTTCCGTAGCCATAAAAACATACACAAATGGAACTTAACAGATCAAATTTTAAGGAAGCAGTTCAGTATCCGACCAGAATTTTGCAATTTGGTGAAGGAAATTTTTTGCGGGCATTTGCCGACTGGATGATCCAGAAAATGAACCGTAAAATCGGGTTTAATGCCGGGGTAAATGTGGTTCAGCCTCTAGCCTCCGGCATGGTCGAAATGCTGAACAAGCAGGACGGACTCTACCATGTATACCTGAAAGGAATGAAAAACGGAGAGGCCGTAAAGGAATATGAACTGATCCAGTGCCTGAACCGGGGGATAAATCCGTACAAACAGTTTAACACCTACCGGGAAGCAATCCTCAGTCCGGAATTGCGTTTTGTGATCTCCAACACGACAGAAGCCGGAATTGCCTGGGATGAAAACGACCGGCTGGAAATGCAGCCCCAGAACTCATTTCCGGGAAAAGTCACTGCCCTGCTTTATGAACGCTTTAAAACTTTTAACGGAGCAGCACACAAGGGACTGATCTTCTTTTGCTGCGAGCTGATCGACAGGAACGGGGACATGCTCCGCAAATATGTACTGCGCCATGCCGCAAACTGGCAGCTGGGCGAAGCCTTTGAAACTTGGGTGAAAAACGCCTGTGCTTTCTGCAACACCCTGGTGGACCGTATTGTGCCCGGCTTTCCCAGGGAAGACATCGGCAAAATCCAGACCGAACTGGGTTGGGAAGACAATCTGGTAGTTGTAGGCGAGTATTTTCACTTCTGGGTGATCGAAGCCCCCGAATGGGTACAGAAGGAATTTCCGGCTGCCAGCGCCGGACTTCAGGTTAAATTCGTCAGCGACATGACCCGTTACCGGGAACAAAAGGTTCGCGTATTGAACGGTGCCCATACCGGAAGCTTTGCCGTCTCCCTGCTGTATGGCATTGAAACCGTCCGCGAATCGATTGAAAACCTGGAAGTAGGCCGGTTTATGAAGGAAATGGTGTATGAAGAAGTACTTAAAGGACTGAACGGTGATGAGACCGAGCTGAAAGCTTTTGCCACCAAAATACTGGAGCGATTCTACAATCCCTACATCCGCCATATGTGGACCAGCATTGCCCTGAATGCGTTAAGTAAGTGGGAAACCCGCTGTTTACCCACACTTACCGACTACCTGGCCAATACGGGAGAGCTTCCCCGGAAAATCGTATTTTCCCTGGCTGCGCTGATTGCCTATTACAAAGGCGAAACGGACGGGCAAAACTATCCGGTAAGCGATGACCAGATCCATCTGGATTTTTTCCGTAAACTCTGGGAGCAAACGGACAATCGTCCCGAATCGCTCTACCGGCTTACAGAGAAGATTCTGGGCAACACGCAAATCTGGAAAAAAGACTTAAACAATATCGAAGGACTGACGGAAGCGGTTTCTTCCTATCTTTTTCTGATCCGTCAGGTAGGAATTAAGGAAGCAGTCAAGGCCGTTCTGGGAATCCGGAAACCAGCAAAAAAAGTAGCCTGATCATGAAGGAATACCTGATTATCCATCCCGCAGATAATGTAGGGATTGCCTTGAAAAACCTGTCGCCCGGATTGATGATCCGCATCGGGCAGGAGCAGTTTGTACTGAAAGACGAAATCCCTTGCGGACATAAATTTGCCCTCAGAAAAATCGCGGCAGGAGAGCATGTGCTTAAGTACGGATCACCTATAGGACACACCACACAACCTGTACGGCAAGGCGAGCACATTCATGTTGAAAATACAAAAACCAACCTGTCGGGAACCATCGGTTACCGCTATATTCCCCGGGTTACCCCCCTTCCTCCCGCAAAGGAAAAACGGAGTTTTAAAGGCTACAAAAGAAGTAACGGGGAAGCAGGCATCCGGAATGAACTGTGGATTGTTCCTACCGTGGGCTGTGTAAACGGGCAGGCCGAACAGATTATCAGGCGGTTCCTTAAAAGGAACCGATCCATGGACATTGACCATGTGCATGTGTTTAAGCACAGCTATGGTTGTTCCCAACTGGGAGACGACCATACAAATACCCAGAAGGCACTGGCCCGGCTCATCAAGCATCCCAACGCGGGAGGTGTATTGGTGCTGGGACTGGGTTGTGAGAACAACCAAATCAGTCAGCTGAAAACATTTATCGGTGATTACGACCCGGCACGCATAAAATTTCTGGTGGCCCAGGAAGTGGAAGACGAAGTGGAAGAAGGGCTGAAACTGTTCGAAGAAATTTACGAACAAATGCGGCATGACCACCGTGAGGAAATTCCCTTATCCGCCCTGAAAGTCGGACTAAAATGCGGAGGCTCGGA
>JBFWIL010000134.1:0-7416 GCA_050256015.1 Mangrovibacterium sp.
TGGCTCCCCGAAAAAAGCAAAATACCTTTCCACTGATTAGACAGGTTCCGGTAAACCAAATCCTGCCGGTCCCCCTGAAAAACAACCGGCTGCTCGCTGGTTCCCTTTGCAATCACGGTTCCCCTGACGTACAATCCGCTCCCGTTATGGAAATACACCCGGGTTCCCGCCGCTATGTGCAGCACTGCATCCCGTTCCACGCGGGTACTCACGTTAACCAGATAGGGCTTGTCGGCCGTCCAGTATACTTCCCCGCCAATACTGGCCGGCACAAAGATCACATCCTGCCCCCAGGCCACCAGATCCACATCCTGGGAATTCTCGTTCGTAATAAATTCAATGGAATCACGCAGGTAGAGCAGCTCATCCTCCCCACTGCGGTTAAAGTCAACCTCCACAAAAATATAAATACTGTCTCCCGGAAGAATTTCCACATCATACAACTCATTGGACGCCACACCATTGATATTCAGCTTAAAACCGGATTCATTCCCCGATGCCAGCCGGATGGCCGAAACCAGCACGGTCTGATCATAGGAGTTGTAGATCTTCAAATGCTGAGTGGCCGAACCAATGACAGGGAAAACCGTATCGAACGTAATGATTTCTCTGGAAAATCCCAGTCTGACATCGGAGGAAGATTCGTATTTTTCATCCTCACAGGAAACCACAGCAATCATAAAAATGAGGACAATAAGTATGGAACAGCTTTTTCTCATTCACAATACGGTTTGACCTTACATACTCCCTTTCAACGGTTAAAGATAAGAAATGAATTTTACAATTTTTAACATTTCTCCGAAAAATCCGTCCTTCATCCGCCTATTCCGGATACAACAGGTATTTGCAACGCAATTGCCTGTACCGGTCCAGGTCTTCTTTCCATGAAGCCTCAATTTCATCCAGGGTTTTCCCCGCCCGGATATCCATCAACACCCGGTCTGTTCCGGCCAGGAGGTTAAACCAGTGCTCCGAGCGAAGAAAAATCTTCTCCTCGGAAAAACGGTTGTAATATTTCATAAAATACACCAGGGTAAACCGTTCCTCCGGTCCGGTAAGCCGGAGATCATCTCCGAAACAGGCTTTTCCTTCCTGTACCGGATTGCAGGCCCCCGGCCTGTCCCGGGGAGTAAACATAAACCGTCCCATAGACGGATCGGGATAACCGATAACCTGAAAAGGGAAAATCGTTCCGCGACCAATGCTGGCATGGGTTGCTTCAAAGAAACAAAGCGAGGGATAGAGTCTTACAGCCGCATCGTTCGGCAGATTGGGTGAAGGCTTCACCGGCAGGGAATAGCTGGTCCGGTGAGTATAATTGGCCACCGGAACCACAGTCAGCCTGCAGCATGCTCCTCCGGCCAGCCACCCCTCCCCGTTGATCATTTCTGCCAATTCGCCCAGCGTGCAGCCATGCACCACCGGAACAGGAATCATGCCCACAAAAGAACGGAATTCCGGCTTCAGCACCGGTCCGGCCACATAATCTCCATTCGGATTCGGCCTGTCAAGAACTACCAGAGGGATGTCCTGCTCCGCGCAGGCTTCCATCACATAAAACAGGGTACTCAGGTAGGTATAAAAACGGACTCCCACATCCTGCAGGTCAAACACCACCACATCAATACCTTCCAGTTCTTCTTCGGTTGGTTTTCTGGTGTTTCCGTATAAGGAGATCACAGGGAGGCCGGTAGCCGCATCTGTATGGTTGTTAACCCGCTCTCCGGCACCGGTCTCCCCCCGTAAGCCATGCTCCGGGGTAAAAATCTTTTTCAGTTCCACCTGCTCCTCCTGAAGGAAATCAGCCAGATGCTGTTTCCCTATCCGGGAAGTAGGATTAACCACTATGGCCACTTTCCGGCCCTTCAGCAGGGGAAGGTAACGGCCGGGCTGCTCGGCTCCGGGTTTAACCGCCTGGGCAGAAACAAAATTCATCATCAGCAAAAACAATCCGCTTATCAGTACGGCTATCTTCATCTCCTTTTTTATTTTACGAAATTAGAAAAAAGCCGTTAAAAACGCTCCTGTTCTCTGCAATCCGGTCAATGTTTCCTAAATTAGCAGCTCATTTGCGGTAAGGAAAATGTGCCCGGAGTTATCATGAAACATCTGATCAGCTATATTTTTGTTCTTCTGCTGACCGGCATTTCGCTCAGCCTGACCGCCCGGCAGGATCCTCCATTTCTGAAATACCTGGACGATCCCTGGGTCGACTCGCTGATGCTCCGGCTTAGTGTGGATCAAAAGATCGGCCAGCTCTTCATGATCCAGGCCTATGCCCGGGATGCCAAAGCAGAACCCCGGGTGCTTCAGCAGATCCAAGCCCACGAAGTAGGCGGAGTGCTTTTTATGCAGGGAACCGCCTCCAACCAGCGGACCATCATCCGGCAGATGCAACAGCTTAGTCACCTGCCTCTGCTCATCGCCCTGGATGCCGAATGGGGACCTGCCTTCCGACTGGAAGACACGCCCCGTTATCCGGTGGCAATGGCTTTGGGCGCCATCGCAGATGATACGCTGATCTACCGGATGGGACTGGAAATCGGTGAACAGCTGAAAAAACTGGGTGTGCACATCAACTTTGCCCCGGTGGCCGATGTGAATAACAATCCGAACAACCCGGTGATCAACTACCGCAGCTTCGGGGAGGATCCGGAAAAGGTTACCCGCAAATCCTGGCTTTATGCCAGCGGACTGCAGGACGCCGGGATCCTGGCCGTAGCCAAGCATTTTCCGGGACACGGAGACACGCGCACAGATTCGCATACCGATTTGCCGGTGATCCGTAAAAGCGTACGGGCACTTGAACAAACCGAGCTTTTCCCTTTCCGGCAACTGATCCAAAACGGGATTGGCGGCATCATGACCGCCCACCTGCAAATTCCGGCGCTGGAACCCGACCGGACTCTGCCCTCCTCGCTCTCCGGGAGAATCGTCGGAGATCTGCTGCAGGAACAGTACGGATTCCGGGGACTGGTGGTCACCGATGCCATGAACATGCAGGGAGTAAACGGGGCGTTTTCTTCCGGAGAATCGGCGGTAAGGGCGCTGCTGGCAGGCAACGACATGCTGGAAGTGGTTCCTGAGCTGGAAGAAGCGGTACAGGCCGTACGAAAAGCCATAACCACCGGCCGGATCAGCATGAGCCAGATCGACCGGAAATGCAGGAAAATACTTGCCCTGAAACGCTGGAGTATATTCCCCTGGAAAGAAAAAATGCTCCTGCCTGTCACGGAAAAAGCATCCGGGCCGGAGGAAAATGCGCGTTATGCGCTGACCCGCAGAATACTGCACGAGCAGTCGCTGACCCTGCTGCATAACCGCGGGGAATTGTTACCCCTGCAGCGACTGGACACGCTCAGGCCGGCTGTGATAGCAGTGGGAGATTCCCGGGAAACCGACTTTCAAAAGATGAGTGCACGTTATCTGGAAGCCGACTTTTTTCATCTCCGCGAAAATGCCCCGGCTGCCGAAGTAAACCGCCTGGTTAGGCTGCTGAAACCATACAACCTGCTGATCTGCGGCATTCACGGACTCAGCCTTTCTTCTGCCGGACATTACGGCACGGACGCCTCCATATCCGGGTTTATCCGGCAGACAGCCGATAAAAAACGCATCATAACCCTGTTCGGAAACCCTTATGCATTAAACTACATCGAAGGTATTGACCGGGCAGAGGCCCTGCTCATTACCTATGAGGAAAACAGACTTACCCAGGAACTGGCTGCACAGGCCATTTTCGGAGCGATAAACCTGAATGGCAGGCTTCCTGTGAATGTCAGTACCCGTTTCCGGCTAAACGAAGGCATGGCGTTAAAAAAAAACTTCCGGCTAAAATACACCATCCCCGAGGAAACAGGAATCGACTCCCGTTTCCTGGAACAACGCATCGACAGTCTGGCGAGACTCGGTCTCGCCAGAAAAGCCTATCCGGGCTGCCAGGTGCTGATCGCCCGTGAAGGCAAGGTGATTCTTCTGAAAACATACGGTTATCATACCTATGAACAGCAAACACCCGTTACCGAAAAAGACCTGTATGATCTGGCATCGCTGACCAAGATTCTGGGAGTGGCCCCTGCCCTGATGAAACTTCACGGAGAAGGGATATTCAGGCTGGATGTTCCCTTTGCCACTTACTGGCCAGATTTCAGGGGAACCGACAAAGCCGGGATAACTCCCCGTCAAATGCTGGCGCACCAGTCGCGCCTGCCTGCAGGCATTGTTTTCTGGAATGAGGCCCGTACCGAAAACGGACAGCTGGACCCGCAGGTGTTCCAGGACAGGCCCTCCGAAAAGTTCAGTCTGCGTGTTTCTTCCCGGCTTTATATGAACCGGGATTACCGGGAAAAAATGTTCCGGCAGATCCGGGACTCCCGGCTGCGGAGATACGCCAGGTATACCTATTCCGACCTGCCGTTTATGCTGTTTCCCCGGGTAATCGGGCAACTGAGCGGAGAAGACTATGAACAGTTTCTGCAAAAACATTTTTTCCGTCCGCTGGGTGCAAGCTCTCTGGTTTTTAACCCGCACCGTTATTTCCCTTCTTCCCGGCTTATCCCTACAGAAAATGACGATTTGTTCCGCCACGAGCTGATCCGGGGCTATGTACACGACGAAGGCGCTGCCATGCTAGGAGGAGTGTCTGGGAACGCCGGGCTGTTCGGTCAGGCCAACGACGTGGCCAAGCTCATGCAACTCTACCTGCAGCAAGGCTTTTACGGCGGGCAACAATACCTGAAGCCGGGCAGCGTGTCTGAATTTACCCGGGTGCAGTTCCCGGAAAATGACAACCGCAGAGGATTGGCATTCGACAAACCACTGATAAACAACTACCTGTATCGTCCGGAGAATGCCTATCCGGCCCCGGATGCCGGAGCCGACAGCTATGGACACAGCGGATTTACGGGCACCTTTACCTGGGCTGATCCGGGAAACGGGATTCTGTTTGTTTTCCTGGCCAACCGCATCCACCCTACCCGGAACAACCCCCTGCTGTCAGACCTGAATATTCGCTCCTCCATGCTGCAAACAATCTACGACAGCATCCGGAAAGGATGGCCTAATCATTAAAAATTGTTAAACCTGCTTTATAACATTCATGCCGGACCGCCGCACTTCCGGATCACATCAAGTCCACATCTTCCGAAGCTTACAGGCCTGCCCCCATGGATACACCTTTGCCCTGAAAACGGTTCTTTTCCTGACCGGATCCGGCCGGATTGCATTTTGTCCGCACATTATTAAATTATTAATTTTAACTTTAAAGTAAAGTTTTATGACCTATTGTTAAAACCAATAAATTTTTACTGCCATGGAGAGAAAAATCACCTTCAACGAACTCCGTAAAATCAAGGACAGCCTGCCTGACGGGACCATTCGTCAACTGGCAAACGAATTCAATATGGATGTGGAAACGGTACGCAATTATTTTGGCGGAGCCAACTATGATCGCGGAAAATCTGTCGGGCTGCATCTCGAACCGGGTCCCAATGGCGGAGTTGTCTTGCTGGACGATACCCAGATCCTGCAACGGGCTGAAGAGCTGATAAAAGAATTACACTAAGAAAAACACGTTTACATTCTTACCGTAAAAAACTGCTCCATCAAGCATGAAGCAGTTTTTTTTCCCTTTTTCCTAACAAGCCGACCAGGCTACAAATAGGATCTCAGTGTCTGCCGGCTTTCCTCCGGAACCTGTCTTTCCGCTTTCCGCCCTGACTCACTCCCACCGGCCATTCGTCCGTAGCGGCCTTTCCGGCTTTCAGCGGATGACCGTCCAGCGAGGCCCGGCTGATGCAGCGGATCAGCTCTTCATCATAACGGCTGTCCAGTTCAAAGAAGGAAAATTTCCGCTGAATATCAATCCTGCCAATCTCCACATTCTTCTTTCTCAGATTATCGTTGATCAGGCCGATGAGCCGTGAAGCATTCATATTTTGCTTTTTCCCGGCATTGATAAATAACCGGGTAAAATTAAGCGCAGCACTTTTCCTCCCGGTTTTTCCGAATCGGCCTGCAGGTTCCTTTTCCTGCACATTCAGGTCGGCTGCATCCTTGTAATAGGCAAGGAAACGGTTAAATTCAATGGACACAAAACGTTTCAGAATCTCTTCGCTGCCAAATCCCTCAAACTTCTTTCGAATCTCCGGCAGATACGGGTCAATATGCAAATCATTCACCTCCACCTGAACCACCCGGTCAATCAGGTGCATCAGCTGTTTTTCACAGATCTCCTCTCCGGAAGGCACCCGTTTCCGTTCAAAGCGCTTTTTGGCCAGTTTTTCCATCTGCCGCAGCTTCCCGGTTTCCCTGAGATGGATAATTGACACGGAAATGCCGAACTTGCCGGCTCTTCCGGTTCTTCCGCTCCGGTGGATATATACCTCGGGGTCGTCGGGCAGACTGTAATTGATAACATGGGTCAGGTTATTCACGTCCAGTCCGCGAGCAGCCACATCCGTGGCCACAAGCATCTGAAGCTGCCCCGTACGGAAACGGTGCATCACCTGGTCGCGCTGGGCCTGCGACAAATCACCGTGCAAGGCATCTGCATTGTAACCGTCGGCCATAAATTTTTCGGCAACATCACGGGTTTCCATACGCGTTCGGCAAAACACGATGGCGTAACAATCGGGATAATTGTCGGCAATCCGCTTCAGCGTGGCGTACTTGTCTTTGGCATGCACCAGGTAATAATGATGTTCCACATTCTCGGCTCCGGCATTCCGCTGGCCTACGGCAAGCTCTTCGGGCTGATGCAGGTATTTCCTGGTAATTTCCCGGATCTCCCTGGGCATAGTTGCCGAAAACAAAAGGGTCTGCTTGCCTTCAGGCGTGCCTTCGAGAATGGCATCCAGCTCTTCCTGGAATCCCATAGACAACATCTCATCGGCCTCATCAAGCACCAACCATCCGATACCCGATACATCAAGAACCTTCCGGCGGATCAGATCATGCACCCGCCCGGGAGTACCCACCACAATTTGTCCGCCTCCGCGCAGTTCTCCAATCTGCTTGCGAATGTCCGATCCGCCGTACACCGCAATATTTTTCTGCCCGCGCAGGTATTTGGAGAATGCATCCAGATCGCGGGTGATCTGCAGACACAGTTCCCGCGTAGGACACAATACAAGTACCTGGACCTGCCGGGCCCCCGGATCAATACAATTCAGCAGGGGCAGGCCGAAAGCCGCCGTCTTACCGGTTCCTGTCTGGGCCAGTGCAACCAGATCGTTCTGATGTTTTAACAAATGGGGAATGGTTTTTTCCTGGATAGGCGTAGGCCGCTCAAAGCCCATTTCTGAAATGGCGCTGAGCAATTCGGGTTTCAAACCCGTTTCTTCAAATGTCATCATACAATAATTTACAGGAAGAACAACAGGTTCTTCTCTTTCCAAAGCAGCACGGATGACACCA
>JBFWIL010000135.1:0-7415 GCA_050256015.1 Mangrovibacterium sp.
GTGAAAGACGGCCGCCAGAACAATCAGTACCGGAACCAGCCGGGCTTCCAGTTTCTTTTCCACAAGCCATACAGTAAGAACCCAGACTGCTGCGCCCAATCCCCATATCCAGACAAGGAAATGCAACCCGCCAGACAGTTCCATCAGGGCAAGAACCAGTGGGAACACACCGAGCAGATACAGGATACGAAGCAGACTGGCAAACATTTTCTTCGATTGACATCCGGGCTCCGTCTCCGGGAAAATCCCCTTCCAAAACCTTACCGGCTGTCTGGAATCACCCGGGGGGAGCTCCCTTCCGAAAAACTGAAGGCCTCTTTGTAAAGCCAGCTTTTCGGCCAGTTCCACCGCCAGCTGCTGGTACTTTTCCCGGTTCTGCAACAGATTCAGTAATTGCTCATCCGTATATTGCTCCAGCCTTTCTTTTAGTTGTTCCCGATCAGGTAATTGCATTAATCTAATTTTCCCGGATCTCCGGATATCCATAACAACCTGCCTACCCCGTATGTTTGTGGCAAAACCGCACAAAGCAGGCAGTTTTACAAAAGTACCTTAAATTTTATTTAACTTGAAACTCCGGCAAGCTTTTGTAACTTTGTTTCATTGTATTCATTTTAAAATAAAGACATGTATAATTTTCAGTTTAAAAATCCGGTAAAGATTTTATTCGGGAAAGGACAGATTGCCGGAATTTGTCAGGAGATTCCGGCCGGTGCCAAAATCCTGATGACCTATGGAGGAGGAAGCATCTTTAAAAACGGTGTCTATAAGCAGGTTAAAGAGGCCACACAGGGGTTTCAGCTCATTGAATTCGGAGGCATTGAACCCAACCCGAAATATGAAACGCTGATGAAAGCCGTAAGCATCTGCCGGGAAGAGAAAATCAATTTTCTGCTTTCCGTTGGGGGCGGATCGGTCATTGACGGCACCAAATTTATTGCAGCAGCAGCCCTGTACGAAGACAATAACCCTTGGGATATCATGGCCAGGAAGCAAGAGATTACCGTACACAAAGCCATTCCTTTCGGAGCGGTGCTTACCCTTCCTGCCACCGGTTCGGAGATGAACCCCACAGCGGTTATCTCCAGGAATGAGACTCAGGAAAAAATCAGCTTTGCCTCTCCCGCCACCTTCCCGGTATTTTCCGTACTTGATCCGGAAGTGATCTTCTCCCTGCCCGACCGTCAGGTAGCCAACGGAGTAGCAGACGCCTTTGTACACGTTATTGAACAATACCTTACCTTCCCGGTAAATTCGCCTCTGCAAGACCGCTTTGCGGAAAGCATTCTGAAAACCTTGGCAGAAGAAGGGCCCAAAATACTGGCCAACCGCACCGACTACGATGCTGCGGCCAACTTTATGTGGAGCGCCACCATGGCCCTGAACGGACTGATCGGCATGGGGGTTCCGCAGGACTGGGCCACCCATATGATCGGGCACGAACTGACTGCCTTCCATGGTATTGACCATGCCCGGACCCTGGCCGTCGTTTTGCCGGGTGTCATGCATTTGCGCCGAAAGGAAAAAGAGGCCAAAATTCTCCAGTATGGGGAAAGAATCTGGGACATAACTTCGGGAACAACCGACGAACGGGTTGACCAAACCATTCAAAAGACCATTGGTTTTTTTGAGTCCCTTGGCATCAAAACCCGGTTACCCGAATACGGGGTACCGGCAGAAACAATAAGCCGGATTGCCGACCGGATAAAAAGCCGGGGCAGTAAGTTCGGAGAAAAAGCCGATATCGGTTTTGAAGAGGTCCGTCTTATTCTGGAAGACCGCCTGTAAAAAGCCAACACCCGGGAACCGGTCAGTCAAGCAGTTCCCGGGCTGTCTCCCGGGCTGTGCCTGAAACATGCTCTCCACCCAGCATCTGAGCCAGCTCTTCAATTCGTTCCGGTTCGTTCAGTTCCCGAATGGAGGTAAAGCTGCGTTCTTCCGTTTCATATTTATACACCTTGAAATGATGCTGCCCTTTACCGGCAATTTGAGGCAGATGAGTAATATTGATCACCTGCATGTTATGCGACATATCCTTCAGGATATCTCCCATCCTAACGGCCACTTCCCCGGAAATTCCCGTATCAATTTCATCGAAAACAATGGTGGGGAGCGACTTACTTTCGGTAATCAGGGTTTTCAGAGCCAGCATCACCCGGGATATTTCACCTCCTGAAGCAATCCGGGCAATATCCTGCAGAGCCGTGTTTTTATTGGAAGAAAATAAAAAAGCAATCTTATCCATTCCTTCAGGGCCGGCTTCGGGTTCCTCTTCAAAGGCCAGTTCAAAGCAGACATACGGCATGCCCAGTTTCTGAAGCACTCCGGTTACTGCTCCGGTAAGCTGAGGTTCCACTCCTTTCCGCCGCGTGCTGAGTTGTCCGGCCAGTTCCGTAACCTTATTGACGCAGGCTTCCAGCTGACGACTTACTTCTTCGATCGCTTCGTCGTAGCTGGCAATCCGCCGGATCCTTTGATCCAGTTCATCCTTCAGGGCAATCAGCTCAGCCACCGTACCCACCCTAAACTTTTGCTGCAAACCATAAATGGTATTCAGCCGGTCGGAAACCAGCCGGATGCGTTCCGGATCGTATTCGGTCTGTTCGGCCAGCGTTCCACTTTCGGCAGCAAGATCCTTCAGCTCCAGGTAACAGGATTCGAAGCGTTGTTTCAGCCGGCCGGCCTGCTGCGAAATTTCCGACAGCCGGCTTAACCGCCGAAGCTGTTCCCTGATCCGGATCAGCACGCCGGCTTCATCTCCTTCCAACAGCTCGGCCAGTTCCCCGTAATTCAGCTTCAGCTCTTCAGCATGCTCCAGGGTTCCCAACTCATTTTCCAGTTCTTCCTGCTCCTTTTCCTCCAGGCGGGCCTCTTCCAACTGCCGGTGCTGAAACTCCAGATAATCCAGTTCGGCACGCGAACGCTCCGCCTCTTCCTGCAAAGAAGAACGGCGACCCCTGAGCTGCTGCAATTTTCCGTATTGCATCCTGTATTCTCCAAGCAGTTTTTCATTCCCCGCCACCAAATCAACCAGTTTCAGTTGAAACCGGCGGTTACCCAACTCCAGGTTCTGATGTTGCGAGTGAATATCGACCAATTGCAAGGCCAGATCCTGAAGAACCTTTAACCTCACCGGGGTATCGTTGACAAAAGCCCGGGATTTACCTGAAGGACTAATCTCCCGGCGCATAATGGTCTGCGTGTCATAATCCAGCTCCTGCTCCCGGAAAAAAGGTTCCAGTCCGTACCCTTCCACGGCAAATACCCCTTCCACCGTACATTTTTTGTTCTTATCCAGCAATACTCCCAGATCTGCCCTTTGCCCAAGAATAAGGGAAAGGGCCCCCAGCAAAATAGATTTTCCGGCACCGGTTTCCCCGGTGATAATGTTTAAACCCGGGTAAAAGCCGATCGACAGCCGGTCGATCAGCGCATAATTGGTTATATGAAGTGATTGCAGCACCGTGAATTGTTTAAAGAGTCAGACTAAGACAAAAATAAAAAAAGATCCGGAACCGGCATTCCGGTTCCTCCGGCATCCGTCTCTCAGATCAGGGTTTCCATTCTCCGGACAATTTCCTCCACAATATCCCTTGCTACGTCCGCTTTGGTTTTTAGCGGATACGACAGTATCTGCTTTTCTTTGGTGAGAATAGAGATCTTATTAGTATCCACCCCGAATCCTGCTCCGGGATCACGCAGGGAATTCAACACAATAAAATCCAGGTTTTTCTTTTCCATCTTTCCGGCTGCATGCGTTAATTCATCCCCTGTTTCCAGGGCAAACCCCACCAGGATCTGCTTCTCCGATTTGCGGCTTCCCAGCAAAGCGGCAATATCGTCATTCGGTACCAGTTCCAAAAGCATATGCTTCCTGCTGCGCTTGATTTTTCCGGCAGCATAACTTTTTGGCCGGTAATCGGCCACGGCTGCACACATTACCGCCCCGTCCGTTTCGGGAAATACCTGCAGGCAGGCATCACGCATATGCGAAGCCGACTCCACATCCATCCGTTCAATACCTGGATGGAAAATTTTCAGGCTCACCGGACCGCAAACCAAGGTAACCCGGGCTCCCCGCCCGGCCAACTCCCCGGCAATGGCAAAGCCCATCTTCCCGGATGAGTAATTCCCAACAAAACGCACAGGATCTATTTTTTCGTAAGTGGGACCTGCCGTAACCAAAAAATGTTTATTCAGCAATTTTTTTTTTCGTTGAAGAAACGAATCACTTCCTCAACAATATGTTCAGGCTCCTGCATACGTCCCTTGCCCTGCAATCCGCTTGCCAGCTCCCCCTCCCCGGGCTCAAGAATCCGGTTCCCAAAGGAACGCAAGGTATCCATATTCTTTTTATTGGCCGGATGGCTATACATATCCAGGTCCATAGCCGGGGCCAGCACCACCGGGCATTTTACAGACAGATAAGTAGTGATCAGCAAATTATCGCATATCCCCGTCGCCATTTTGGCCAGGGAGGCAGCCGTCACCGGAGCCACCAGCATCAATTCAGCCCATTGCCCCATATCGACATGCGAATGCCACGTACCATCTGCCGCAGCAAAAAATTCGGAAGCCACCGGTCTGCCCGATAAGGCACTAAGCGTAACCGGGGTAATAAACTCTTTTGCAGCAGGCGTCATCACCACCTGAACTTCTGCCCCCTCCCGAACCAGTAGCCGCAGGAGGAAAGCAGCCTTATAAGCGGCAATACTGCCCGTAATACCCAGGACAATATGTTTCCCCTGAAGGCGCATTTACATCCCCTTCCTGTTTTCCTTGGCAGGATTCCGGTGATAAATCTGTCCCTGCCTGTATTCTTCAAAGGCTATCAGCGTAGGCTTGGGCAGGCGCTCATAGTACTTGGAGATCTCAATCTGTTCCCGGTTCTCAAAAACTTCTTCCAGATTATCCGAGTAAGAAGCAAACTCCTGCAGTTTCTGATTCAGTTCTTCCTTCATTTCCGAAGAAATCTGATTGGAACGCTTGGCCAGGATCATTACCGTTTCGTAAACATTCCCGGTTTGTTCTTCGATTCCGGTCAGATCCCGGGGGACAGTCGTACTTTCCGCTTTGACTTTCTTAAAATCCATACAATTGATCAATTTGTTTTTTCGTTGTAATTCAGCAACGTTGCTGTTGTTTCATGGAATTTCTCTGCCCGTTGACGGTATTTACTGTCGGGAAATTCATCCACAAAACTGAAATACTCATCCAGTGCTTCACTCAGGCGTTGTTCCTTTTTCTCCTCCACACTGTAGATAGCCAGATTGTATTTGGCATCCAGCAGCATAAAAGTCAGTTCTTCACGGTATTTGGTATCCGGAAAGCTTTGCAGGGAATTGTTCAGAGCCACTACAGCAGCCTTGTAATTTCCCATATCGTAATACAGCTTCCCGGTTAGAAAGGCCTTGTACACCAGCTTATCCCGTAATTCAATAATCAGCTTGTTGGCCGCTTCCACCCGTTCACTGGCAGGATAAAGATTAATATACAGCTGCAGGGCATCAATAGCCTTCTGGGTAACCTGCTGATCAAGCCTGGGTTTGGGAGATTCCTTGTAATAACAATAACCGATCATGTACTGGCACTCCTCCACGAACTCACTTTTCGGAAATTCCCGAACCAGAGTGCCAAACCAGTGACCGGCTATCAGATAATCATCCTGTTCAAAATAACTTTTGGCATAATAAAAATACACATCGTCAGCCCGGCTGGTTCCCCGGTAAATAGTCACCAGCTCGGCCAGCAGGGTTATTGCCCGGGAATAATCTCCACTCTGAAAATATTCAACGGCCTTATTATACTTGTACTCGTAATCCGTGCTTTTCACGACCTTGTTAAAATCGCTGCAGGCCGTTGAAACAAACAAGAACAACAGGCAGATTACTCCGAATCTATTCATTTTTCCAAGCATGGCTGCAAAGATACATTTTTATTAAAATCAAATGATAAAATTAGGAAGAAAAGTCTGATTACTCAATGGTTTAATATAATTTAACAAATTTGTGTAGTTCTCAAAAAGAATTACATTTGCAGGCGTTAACTTTTAAACCATAGAGAAGTGGATATTTTTGAAAAGTTTCGAACAAACAAAGGAAATATCGGCCAGTATATGAAGCAGGCTCATGGCTACTTCGCTTTTCCCAAGCTGGAAGGAGAAATTGGTGCCCGCATGAACTTCCGGGGTAAGGAGGTACTAAACTGGAGTTTAAATAATTACATCGGGCTAGCCAATCATCCGGAAGTCCGCCGGGTGGATGCCGAGGCGGCAAAAGAGTGGGGCCTGGCTTACCCTATGGGAGCCCGGATGATGTCGGGCCAAACCAGTCAGCATGAAACGCTGGAACGCGAGTTGGCTGCTTTTGTAAAAAAGCCGGATGCTTTTTTGCTGAATTTTGGCTACCAGGGGATGGTCTCGATTATCGATACTCTTTGCGGACGAAACGACGTGGTGGTTTACGATAGCGAAGCGCATGCCTGCATTCTGGACGGTTTGCGTCTGCATATAGGAAAACGCTTCGTTTATCCGCATAACAATATGGAAAATCTGCACAAACAACTGCAACGGGCCACCGTTTTGGCAGAAAAGCAGGGAGGCGGCATCCTTGTAATTACCGAAGGGGTGTTTGGCATGTCGGGCGATCTGGGTAAGCTGGATGAAATTGTAGCCCTGAAAGATGAATTCAGCTTCCGCCTGCTGGTAGACGATGCACATGGATTCGGGACGATGGGAGCCACCGGAGCAGGAACACCCGAACATTTTGGCGTTGAAAATGGTGTGGACCTGCACTTCAGCACTTTTGCCAAAGCCATGGCCGGTATCGGAGCCTTCATTGCCTGCGATAAAGATATCTGCAACTACCTGCGCTACAACATGCGCTCACAAACTTTTGCCAAATCGCTTCCCATGCCTATGGTAATCGGAGCCATGAAACGGCTTGAGCTGCTAAAAACACAAAAACAACTTCGCGAACAGTTGTGGACCATCGTGAATGCGCTGCAGTCGGGCCTCAAAGACGCCGGATTTGACATTGGACGGACCAATTCACCGGTTACCCCGGTATATATGAAGGGGGACGTTCCGGAAGCGACAAACGTAGTTTACGATCTGAGGGAAAACTACAACATCTTTTGTTCGGTAGTGGTTTACCCCGTAATACCCAGGGGAGAGATTATCCTGCGACTGATTCCGACAGCCACCCATACGCAGGAAGATGTAATTGTCACCATTTCGGCCTTTAAAGAAGTGCACGAAAAATTAAAAGGCGGTGAATACAAAGGCAAAGAAGTCCCGGATATGGGAATTCTGTAGGGCCTTTGTTTACGATATTCCATAAAAAAATCCGGAAATACCGGATTTTTTTATGGAATTGCCTATTTAATCAGCCTTGTTTTTCAGACAGGTAACGCTC
>JBFWIL010000136.1:0-7293 GCA_050256015.1 Mangrovibacterium sp.
CCGAAAAACAGGTAAATAATAATTCCGGCAAAGGGCAGCAGGATCAGTACCAGAATCCAGCTGATCGTTTTGATCGGACTCCTGTTTTCCAGAACAATGAGTGTCGCGATAAAAATTACTGTCAGCAGATATACAAAGTTTACGATACCTTCCAGATGAAGTCCAAGTTCAGGAAAATAACTAAACATAGCATTAGGTTCAGACAATAAAAATAACGGTTGAATTTCAAATTTGTTAAACAAACGGATTTTTCTTTCGTAAAAAAACAAAACGATAGGTATGTTACGGGTACTGATTGTTGTTTTTCTGCTTGGACTGTCCGTTGGTTGTGCCGTTCATCAGTCCGTTTCCCTCCGCGAATCAGAAGAAGAGGCTGCAGACAGCACGGAATATGAGCTGATTGTCTTTGACAGCGGGTTTGAAAGCTGGTATTTAAGTCAGGCCAGGCCGCTTGGGTATAGGGATCAGTCTTATTATGAGCAATGGAACCGGCTGTATGTTCAGTCCTGGAACCAGGGGAATACAGGAAGTCGTTATGCCCGTCTCCTGGAGGGAATAATCAATTATGAACCGGATGTAGACTACGGACCGGAAATCAACCACAAATTGTTTTATTATTTTATTTATGTGGAACAGGTACTGAAAATTCCGGTTCTTTCCAACGGTCCTTCCCTGTTCTGACCGGGATGCTGTTGGCATCCGGTTTTTTCCTGTTTTTTGCTTTATTTGTTCCCGTTTTTTAAACAAGGGTTTTAAAGGTTGCCGGAATAACGTATTTTTGCTACGTCTGTTCCCAGGACATTTTTTGTTGAACCCTGAAGATTCGCTGATCATGGTACCATTTACCCACCTGCATGTTCATTCCCAGTATTCCATCCTTGACGGGGCTGCCAGTATCAAAGGGCTGGTGGGAAAAGCCAGGAAGGATGGCATGAAAGCCCTGGCCCTGACCGACCACGGGATGATGTTTGGCATCAAGGAGTTTTGGGATACCTGCAGGAAGGAAGGCATTAAGCCCATTTTGGGCTGTGAGACTTATGTGGCCGGCCGTTCCATTCAGAATAAAAGCGAAAAGATAGACCGTTCGGGCGATCATCTGATTTTGCTGGCAAAGAACCGTACCGGTTATGTGAACCTGATCCGGCTGATTTCTGCGGCCAGCACAGAAGGGTTTTATTATAAACCGCGAATAGATAAGCAGTTGCTCCGGCAGTACCGGGAGGGGCTGATTGTATCCTCTGCCTGCCTGGGGGGTGAAGTGCCCCAGAAGATTATGCGTTCGGACAGGAAAGGGGCTGAGGAGGCTGTCTGCTGGTATAAGGAAGTGTTTGGGGAGGATTATTACCTGGAGTTGATGCGTCATCCTTCGGAAGTTCCAGGAATGGATGAGCAGGTCTACGATAATCAGGTGTTGGTGAATCAGGTTATCCTGGAGTTGGCGGAAAAATATCAGGTGAAGCTGATTGCCACCAATGACGTGCATTTTACCAATGCCGAAGATGCCGATGCACACGATTTGCTGATTTGTCTGAATACCGGCAAAGATTTGGACGATCCGAACCGGATGCGTTATACCAAACAGGAATGGTTCAAAACCACGGCCGAGATGAATGCCCTGTTTCCCGATGTTCCCGAGGCCCTGCGCAACACGCAGGAAGTGGTTGATAAGGTTGAGGAATATGAGCTGAACTCTGCTCCCATTATGCCCGAATTTCCCATTCCGGAAGCGTTCGGTACGGAAACAGCTTACCGGGAAAAGTATTCGGAAGAAAATCTTCGGGATGAATTCGGCAAAAGTGCCTTTGAGCGGCTCGGAGGATATAAGAAAGTACTCCGGATAAAGCTGGAATCGGATTATTTGTCGCACCTTACCTATACCGGGTCGGAGGAGCGTTACGGCGATCCTTTGCCTGCCGATGTGCGGGAACGGCTGGATTTCGAGCTGGATGTGATCAAGACCATGGGGTTCCCGGGTTACTTTCTGATTGTGCAGGATTTTATCAATGCAGCGCGCGAAATGGGAGTGCTGGTTGGTCCCGGCCGGGGATCGGCTGCGGGTTCGGTAGTCTCTTTCTGTGTGGGGATTACCAATATCGATCCGATTAAATACGATCTGCTTTTTGAACGTTTTCTGAACCCCGACCGGGTTTCCATGCCTGATGTGGACATTGACTTTGATGATGACGGCCGTCAGATGGTGCTTGACTGGGTAACAGATAAATACGGACAGGATAAAGTGTCTCATATCTGTACCTTTGGAACCATGGCCACCAAGCTGGCTATTCGCGATGTGGCCCGGGTGCTGAAGCTGCCTTTGCCCGAAGCCGACCGTCTGGCCAAGCTGGTTCCCGACGCTCCCAAGATGAACTTTGTCAAAGCGTATAAAGAAAGTCCGGATCTGCAGAAGGAAAGAAAGTCGGGTGAGCCGGAGGTGATCCGTACCCTGCAGTTTGCTGAGACCCTGGAGGGCTCTGTGCGGCAGTCGGGCGTTCATGCCTGCGGGATTTTGATCAGTCGTGATCCGCTTACCGACCATATTCCGATCATGCCGACCAAAGACGAACCGCTTTATACCACCCAGTATGACGGGCGTTTTGTGGAAGCAATCGGATTGCTGAAGATGGACTTCCTGGGGTTGCGCACCCTGTCGATTATCCGGGAAACCCTTGAGAATATTCGCCTTTCCAGGGGAATTGAAGTGGATATTGAGCGTATTCCCATGGATGATCCCGAAACTTTTGACCTTTTTAGCAGGGGAGATACCACAGCGGTGTTTCAGTTTGAATCGCCCGGGATGAAAAAGCATCTGCGAAACCTGAAACCCAACCGCTTTGGTGACCTGGTGGCCATGAATGCACTGTACCGTCCGGGGCCAATGGAGTATATCCCCGATTATATAGCCCGGAAACAAGGACGCAAGAAAGTGGAGTATGACCATCCCATGATGGAGAAGTATCTGAGCGACACATACGGGATTACGGTGTTCCAGGAGCAGGTGATGTTGCTTTCCCGTCATCTGGCCAACTTTACACGCGGTGATTCGGATACGCTCCGGAAGGCCATGGGGAAGAAGATCAAGGCCATGATGGATAAACTGAAACTGAAGTTTATTGACGGCTGTAAGGCCAATCCCCGTTTTATTGAAGGATGCAGGGAATTGAAAAAGGAACCCGATGCTCTAATCGACAAGATCTGGAAAGACTGGGAAGCCTTTGCCAGTTATGCTTTCAACAAGTCCCATTCGGTATGTTATGCCTATATTGCTTATCAGACCGGATACCTGAAGGCGCATTTTCCGGCTGAGTTTATGGCGGCCAACATGAGCCGTAACCTGAATAACATCACGGAGATTACCAAGCTGATGGAAGAATCCAAGCGCATGGGTATCAATGTGCTTGGCCCTGATGTGAATGAAAGTTTTCTGAAATTCACGGTAAATCCCAGGGGGGATGTCCGTTTTGGAATGGCTGCCGTGAAAGGTGTTGGTTCTGGAGCAGTCACTGATATTATCAAAGCCCGGGAAAGCAGATTTTTTACCGATGTGTTCGACTTCGTGGCTCGGGTAAATCTGCAGGCGGTGAACAAGAAAAACATTGAAGCACTGGCTATGGCCGGGGCATTCGATAGCTTCGGGGCCATTAAACGGAGTCAGTTTTTTGCCGGAAGCGATCAGAATGACGTCAGTTTTATCGAAAAGCTGATTAAATACGGACACCAGATCCAGGCTCATCAGAATAGTGCCCAGCAGTCGCTTTTCGGAGAAGTCATGACCGCTCAGGTGATCAAAACCCCGGATATTCCCAATGTGCCTGAGTGGCCCAAAGTGATTCTGCTTGACAAGGAAAAGGAGCTGATTGGTATTTACCTCTCTTCTCATCCGCTGGATGATTATAAGCTTGAGATCGAAAATTTTGCCAGCAGAGAGCATACACTGAGTGATCTGAACAATAACCTGGATCAGTTGAAGGGGAAAGAGCTTACCCTGGCTGGTATGGTTACCGAAGCCCGGGATGCCGTTGGAAAGACAGGCCGTCCTTATTGCAATATGGTGCTTACTGACTATATGGATTCTTATACCATTTTCTTTTTCGGGAAAGATTATGTGGAGTTTTCCAAATATTGCCGGCCCAATCTGTTTTTACTGATCCGGGGACAGGTTCAGGAAAGTTACCGGCAGGGACAGCTTGAGTTTAGAGTCCGTCATATCGAAATGCTTGATGAGGTACGGAAGAGCCATATTAAGAGTGTAACCGTTCAGCTTCCGGTAAATGGGATTACTCCTGAACTGGTCCGGGATATTGAGGCTGTAAGCCGGAAGAACAAGGGAACTGCTGTGCTGAGGTTCAATTTGTATGATCCGGAAACAAAAATTGTGGTCAATCTGTTTTCAAGAAACACACGAATTGAACTGAATCAGGAGGTCGAGCGTTTTTTCCGGGAACGGGAACAGTTGACTTTTAAAATTAACTAGATTTGCAGTTTATTTGTATTCAACTAAAATCATTGTATTATGGCAGTAGAAGTAAATGATTCGAACTTTGAAGAAATTGTTCTCTGTTCAGACAAACCGGTACTGGTTGATTTCTGGGCGGAATGGTGTGGCCCGTGCCGGATGGTCGGACCGGTTGTGGAAGAACTGGCAACCGACTATGAAGGCAGGCTGGTAGTCACCAAGCTGGATGTGGACAGTAACCCCGAAACAGCCACAAAATTCGGGATAAGGAATATTCCCACAATTCTGTTTTTCAGGGGAGGAAAGATTGTTGACAAGCATGTGGGAGCAGCTCCAAAGGTTACGCTGGCGGCCAAGGTGGATGCTGTTCTGTAAGATCAATATCATGTAAAATAGGGTATGCGTTGAGGCATGGCTTTGAAGTCATGCCTCACTGTTTTTCGGAGCGCAGCAGAGTGCAGTTTACCGGATAATGGTCTGAGTAAGGCACCCGGTCTATTTTGAAATTGCGGGCCAGGAATATTTTGCTGTGCAGGATGTAGTCAATACGGAAAGAAGGAAGATGACCGGCATAGGTATTTCCGGTTCCGGAACCCGATTCCACAAAGGCATCATTCAGTTGCCCGCGAACGGTACGGTATGTGTAGGATACGGGCGAGTCATTGAAATCGCCGCAAACGACCACCGGGTAAGGTGATTGTCTGATGTTGTTATTCAGTGCCTTGGCATGGGCCGTTCGTTTGATGAAGGCTTCTTTAAATTTAATACCAAGTTGACGCAGATTTTGAAAACCTTTATTTTGATAATCAATAGACAAGGATTCCAGAGAATGAAAATCAGTACGGTTCAGCCTGTAGCTCTGAAGGTGGCAGCTGTATATCCGCAGGGTATCTGAATCGATTTTAATGTCGGCAAAGACGATACGGTTTTCCGAGTCGTCAAAACTGATTTCTTCGCTGTTCAGAATGGTGTGCCGTGTGAAGACAACCGGCCCGGTATGCTGTGTAAGCCTTGTCGCGTTTACGGAGATTTTCTTTTCACCCCGGATATCGGGAAAAGGATTGAAATCTTCCATAGAGGAGGCATTCATTTCCTGCAGACAAATAATGTCTGCATTCTTACTTCGGAGGTACTCCGCAATTTGTTCTTCGATTTTTTTCCCCTCTACTCCCGGGGTCATGCCGAAAAAATGTTTTACGTTGTAGCTGCAAATACTGACTCCTTCCCGGACCGAAGTTTTCTCCCCCAGCTGGAAATAATTCTGCAGGTGGTTGGTCCCGGACAGGATGGCGAGTAAGGAGAAAAAGCTTAATTTCCAGCGTGTCAGCAGCCAGAAGATAACAAACAGAATATTGATCAGCAGAATATACGGATAGGCCAGCCCGAAAAAAGCCAGTATCCAAAAATCTGCCGGACTGACAAATACAGACAGATAGGTTACCAGCAGGGCAAGCACTACCCCGGCATTGAACAGAATCATCATGTAACGAAGTAAAGTCTTCAAAGCCTCATTCTTTTCCCCGGGTCCGTCCGGACAACTCATTCTTAGTACAAGTATACGGGATAAACCCGGAAAGCGGAACAATTTTTTGTGATTTTTTTGTTGTTGTGCCTGCTTTGATCCTGTTTTTATTCCGTTTCCCGGAGTTTCCTGCAGCTGGCTGCGATCATACGGAACCGGTTGTTCACGTCGCGGCGCAGTTCGATCTGCTCGTAACCGTTTTCGCGGAGGAGTGTAACACAGTCCTCTCCGTACTGTTCGTTGATTTCCCAGAACTGCCGGCCTTCCGGCTTCAGCAGTTTTTTCCCTAGAAGGCTTAGGGCCCGGTAATATTTCATGGGGTCTTCATCCGGCACAAAAAGAGCAATAGCTGGCTCATGCCGCAACACGTTGTCCTGCATCCGGATTTTCTCTCCTTCCGTGACATACGGGGGATTGCTTACGATTATGTCGAGCACGGGCATTTTTGCATTGGCCTGCGGTTGTAAAAGGTCGAACCGGAAAAATTCGACGGAAGCCCGGTTTCTTCGGGCGTTTTCCATGGCTATGTCAAGAGCTTCTTCGGAAATGTCACAGGCCAGAATCCTGGCCTGTGGCAGGTGTTTTTTCAGACAGACGGCAATGCATCCGCTACCCGTCCCGGCATCCAGGATGGTCGGGGCCTTTCCCGTCGTGGTGCTCTTCAGGATCCAGTCCACCAACTCTTCCGTTTCCGGACGCGGGATCAACACGGCGGAATTCAGCCGGAAAGGAAGTCCGTAGAACTCTGTTTCGCCAAGGATATACTGGATGGGTTCGTGCCGGAGCAGCCGGTTGGTCACCTCACGGACATATTGCTGCTCACTGCCGGTTAGCAGCCGATCCTTGTTCAGGAGCAGGTCCGTGCTGCTGTACCCCTTCCAGACGGAAAAGAAAAAGCGGATCAGCGCTTCCGTTTCGCCGGGGGAGAAATGTCCCAGTAATTCTTTACGGATATAGGCGATGGCGGCCTGCATTAAATTTGTATTTTTGGCAAAGTTAATTCTTTTCCGGTGAACGATTCTGAAAAATACATGAAACGCTGTCTTGATATGGCCTGTCTGGGGCGGGGGGAAGTGGCTCCCAACCCTATGGTCGGTGCGGTTATCGTGCACCAGAATAAAATTATAGGGGAAGGTTATCACTGCGAATTCGGTGGTCCCCATGCCGAGGTCCGTGCGGTGAATGCAGTGGTAAGACGGGAACTGCTGAAAGATGCTACCCTGTATGTAAACCTGGAACCCTGTGCGCATCACGGCAAAACACCGCCCTGTTCCGATATGATCATCTCCTGCGGAATTCCCCGTGTAGTGGTTGGTTC
>JBFWIL010000137.1:0-7280 GCA_050256015.1 Mangrovibacterium sp.
GTGTAGTGGTTGGTTCGGTCGATCCTTACGCACAGGTTGCCGGTAAGGGAATAGAAAAAATGCGCCGGGCGGGAGTTGTGGTGGAGGTCGGAGTGCTTGGAGAAGAATGTCTGGAGCTGAACCGTCGTTTTTTTACTTTTCACCGGCAAAAACGCCCCTATGTCATCCTGAAGTGGGCGCAAACGGTCGACGGTTATATTGATGCAGACCGGTCTTACCCGGAACAGTATGGAAAACCCACCTGGATCAGCAATGAGTTATCGCGCAGGCTGGTGCACCGGCAGCGGTCGGAGGAAGCGGCCGTCCTGATTGGCACTAATACCGTTTGCAAAGACAATCCCTCGCTGACAGTCAGGGAATGGTCGGGCAGACAGCCCGTCCGGCTTGTCCTTGACCGCCGGAACAGACTTGACGACGGGCTCCGGGTGAAAGACGGAAGCGTTCCCACGGTTATCTTTACGGAAAAAGAGTTGGCAGGAAAGGCCGGACCGGAGTATGTACAGCTTGATTTCCGGGAGAACGTACCAGGGCAGGTCCTGAATTTTATGTATGAGCGGGAGCTCCAGTCGGTGGTGGTGGAAGGCGGGCGGCAGTTGTTACAGGCTTTCATTGACCGGGACCTCTGGGATGAAGCTCATGTGTATGTCGGAAACTGCTGGTTTGGCGGTGGGGTAAGGGCACCCCGTCTGAACAACAGACCCCGGAAGACCGAACTACTCGACAATACCTTTCTGCAATGTTTTTATCGTTGCCCTTAGGTTTTTCAGGCGACCGGAAAATGATGGTCAGTCTTCTTCCGTTTTCCCTATTACCGCCCGGATTACGTCTGGCTCAAACCCCCGGCTCAGGGCAAAACGGAACAGTTTTGCTTTCCGTTCATAGCGGCCGGCTGCCTTTATGCCTTTGCTTTTTTCTTTTAGCAAGATCCTCAGGCAGTTTTTATAAGCTTCGGCTGTAATTTCACCCAGTGCTTCCCTGATCAGTGACCCTGGAATTTCTTCGGCTTTCAGGTGCCAGGTTATTTTGATCTTTCCCCAGCGGTTGAAATGAAATTTGTCGTGCACGTAGCTTCGCACAAAACGGGAAGGATTAATGAAATTCTCTTCCTTGAGTTTGCTGAGCACTGGAGCCGTTTCTTCTTCAGGAAGTCCCCAGTCCAGCATTTTCTTCCGGATGCTGCCCGGACTTTTTTCCGCCCGGCTGCACAAGACTGCTGCCCGTTCGTAAGCCTCCTGCTGTTGCTTGTTGAATGTCATATGAAAATAAGTTTATTAACGCACTTTTTTTTAATGTCTGGTTGTAATGTTTCCTTGTTTTTACTCCTTACAAAAAAAGCCTTTATGCTTAATCCTGTGCCCGGTCAAAGTATGCAACTCCAGCATATTTTCTTGTTCCTGTCGGGATTATATTGATAATCAATATAATAATAACAAAGATAAAAAAGGAATCAACAGGGATGTATGATTTTGTTTAAGAAATTGTGCTCAGCAGATAAATTTGTGCGAACTTCGTGTAAAAGAATATATGCCGATAATCCGACAGCTTACCGGCTTGTTTGGAATGGGTGAATATCAGTAAAGTATGTCTATGAAAAATGATATTTTGATTATTGAAGACGATACTCTTTTGCGGCAGGTGGTTGTCGATTTCCTGACTAAATCCGGATTCGATTGTACCGAAGCTGCTTCTGTTGCAGAAGGGAAAAATTATTTTGACAGGAAATTTTACCCCATCATTCTGCTGGATCTGGGCTTGCCCGACGGAGACGGATTGAACTGTATCCCGTTCGTTAAATCCATCTGGAATAAAACGGGCGTAATCATTATTTCCGCCCGGGATAAGCTGGAGGACCGGGTTGATGGGTTGAATCTGGGAGCAGATGATTATCTTGTGAAGCCATTTCATTTATCTGAACTCAATGCCCGGATCAATGCGCTTCTGAGAAGAAATTACACGTATGAAAACCAGTTGCTGCAGTACGGGGAAATTACCCTGGATCCCCGGTCTGGCAGTGTAACGATTGGAAAGAACCTGGTTGATTTTAGCCGGAAAGAATTTGATTTGCTGATGTATTTCCTTGAAAACAGGAACAGGGTCCTGACCAAGGAAAGTCTCTTTGAACACGTGTGGGGAGAAAATTCGGTATTCATGGACAATTCCGATTTTATCTACACCCACATGAACCGTCTGAGAAAGAAAATTAAAGCATATACGGGAAAGGATTATATCCGGACAGTTTACGGATTTGGCTATAAACTTGAGATTCGTTAGTATGGAAACGAGTATGCCTGCGATGAAATTAACAGGAAAAACAAAAGAAAAGTTTCCGGATGCGAAAACACGAATATAGCTTAGAAAAATCTAACCGAATTAATAATTAGATGAAGCTTCTTGCAAAAATAAACCGGTCGTATTTTAAATATGGCGTTCTGATCTTTCTTTTGGCTGATGTGCTCATCATCCTGTTGATCAACTTTATTCTGAAGCTTGAAATAGACCAGCAACTAAAACTGGAAGTAAACCAGATTGCAGAATCCATTCAGCTTCATGGTGATTTTCGGAACATTTACCCAACAGCCATGGCCAGGCGTATCGATGCGGATATCCAACAGGGGATACGCATTAAAGACACGCTGATTTATGACGAAATACAGCATAAGGCTGTTCCGTTCCGGGAGTATGCAAAAACGGTTCACATTGCCGGGAAGAGTTATTGCATTATCAGCCGGCAGATGCTGATGGAATTCGATGATTATTTTGTTCTTTACGCCAGTTTGATCTCTGTTGTGCTGGTTTTTGTTTTTGCCGGCATGTTTGTATTTGCCAGAAGGTTTAATGCCCGTATTTGGGAAATCTTCAATCAGAATGTCAAAAACATGAGGAGTTATTCGTTTGATCCGCCTTCCAGACTGACTTTGGCCCGGACCGGTATTGATGAATTTGATGAGCTGAATCTGACTTTGACAAGGATGTCGGATCGTCTGGAAAAAGATTATACCGCTACCAAGGAGTTTTCGGCCCATATGGCCCATGAGATGCAGACGCCACTGGCTATTATCCGGAATAAATGTGAACATTTGTTTTCCGATTCCAATTTAAGTGCCGGAACCGCAGGAATTTTGCGGGACATTTATTTGTCGGCTGACAGGCTGTCCGGGACATTAAAAGCACTTCTTTTGCTTGCAAAAATTGAGCACGGACAGTTTCATGCGAATGATCTGATTTCTTTTAATGAACTGTTCAGGTTCTGGCAGGATGCCTTGAACGAAGTACTTATTGATCATCATCTGTCTGTTTCCGTTTCGGCAACAGCCAATTGCCGGTACAGAATGGATAAGCGACTAGCTAACTTGTTGGTACAAAATGTTTTTATTAATGCGGTAAAGCATTCTTCCAAGGGTGAAAAAATAGAAATTTTTCTTTCCAAAGGCCAGTTCCGTATTTCCAATCCTGGAGATAAAGCCATTGAGCATCCCCATAAGATTTTTGAGACATTTTACAAAGAGTCTCCGCAAAGCGGGTCTACCGGTATAGGATTGGCTATTGTCAGAAAGATAGCGGATTATTACCGGATTAATATCACCTATTCTTTTAACAATTTTAAACATACCTTCATGTTCACTATGCCTTCCTGTTAGTTTTTTGTTAGAATCGTTGGTTTTATTTGCACAGTTTAAGGCAAGAATTCTTTATATGCAGCATACAGTGTTTGAAATGACTATTATCGTTCCAGTGTATAATGAGGAGGACAATCTGGAACGGGTCAGGGAGGAGTTATCCTCCTATCTGGCTACATCAAAATACAAGTCGAAAGTGCTTTTTGTGAATGATGGTTCTACCGATGGCAGTCAGGCTTTGATTGAGGCTATCTGTCATAAATCCGGGCTGTTCTCTTTTGTTCGGCTGGATGCGAATTACGGACTGAGTACGGCCATTAAAGCGGGGATTGATCATGCAGATACGCCCTTTGTCGGCTATATCGATGCAGATCTGCAGACCACGCCCTTTGATTTTGATTGCCTGTTGGAATACCGGAATGAATATGCGTTGGTAACCGGAATCCGACAGTACAGGAAAGATGGTCTGATAAAAAAGATGAGTTCAAAAATAGCAAACAGCTTTCGGCGTTTGATGATTCAGGATCAGGTGGAAGACACGGGGTGTCCGCTGAAAGTTATTAATACAGCATATGCAAAGAAACTGCCCTCATTTAACGGGATGCATCGGTTTATTCCGGCACTGATCCTGATGCAGAAAGGAACAATCAAACAAATTCCGGTTCGTCATTTTCCCCGTATGGCTGGTGAAGCAAAATACCATTTGTTCAATCGTCTTCTGGGACCGTTTGCCGATTGTTTTGTCTATCGCTGGATGAAGAAACGGTACCTCGATTACCGGATCCAAAACTAAAGCCTGTGGCACATCAATCGGTGTATATAATAGGGTTTCTGGCGCAATCGCTATTTTCTGCCCGATTGATTGCCCAGTGGCTTTTGTCTGAAAAAGCGGGGAGAGTATTGTCTCCGTTAATCTTCTGGCAGTTAAGTATCCTGGCGTCCTGGTTGCTTTTCATTTATGGTTTGTTGCGTAACGATTTTGCCATCATCCTTGGGCAGGTCATCTCCTATCCCATTTACATCCGGAACCTCCAACTGCAACACAACTGGATAAAATTACCCCTGTTTTCCAGGTTTATAGCCATTTCTGTTCCTGTACTTGTTTTTATTGTCATGATAGGAAACTGGAATTATCATTATCATCAGCTTTTTGAAAACAAGGATATTCCGGTGTTTTTGTTGATCTGGGGGGTAACGGGACAGCTGATTTTTGCTTTTCGTTTTGTTTATCAATGGATTTATTCCGAACATCAGGGAGAATCCTGTCTGCCCCGGAATTTTTGGTTGATCAGCATCGGAGGCTCGCTTATGATTTTTACATATGCTGTTTACCGCCTTGATCCGGTTTTGATGATTGGTCAGTGTTTCGGTTTTTTCGTGTATGTCCGGAACCTTATTCTGATACAGAAACAAAAATATAATGCATACGTAAAATAAAACCTATGTCAGGAGATCAGTTGTATGCTTCTTTTCGCGGAAGCTTTTTATGCCATGCTTTCATCCTTTCGGTTGTGTGTTACTTTGCTTTTTTCTTTGCCGGTGACAGCTTTTTTGTCAACATCATGGAAGCGCGTAATTTTGTAACTGCCCGGGAGATGCTTGAAAAGGGGAACTGGCTGGTTCCCACAATGAACGGGGAACTGCGTTTGGCGAAACCACCTCTTCCAACCTGGATTACGGCCGTATTTGGTTCCTGGTTCGGAGTGGAGAATGTTCGCATGCTGCGGTTTCCGGCAGGTATAATGGGGTCTCTTTTGGTATTGTTTATGTATTTGTTCTCTTTTTCCTTGAATAAAAACAGGATGCTGGCTTTGGTCAACAGCCTGGTTCTTGCTTCGTGCTTTTATGTGGTTTATATGGGAAGAACAGGGACCTGGGATATTTACTGTCATAGTTTTATGTTTGGAGCCATTTGGTTATTGCACAAGGCATGGAAATCAGAGAAGAATAATTGGGGTTTGTTTACGGGAGCAGGAGTGTTGTTGGGATTATCCTTTCTGAGCAAAGGACCTGTGGCTTTTTATGCGGTACTGCTTCCTTTTTTAATTGCTTATTGCTGGAGTTACAGCGGGAAAATAATTTTTCAGAAATGGAAGCCACTGCTTTTTATGTTATCGATTTTTATTGTTCTTAGTTTCGCATGGCCTGTTTATATCTATTTTGCACATGCTGATGAATTAACAGCAACCATGCAAATTGAATCTGCTTCCTGGGTGAATCGCCATGTTCGCCCGTTTTATTATTACTGGAACTTTCCTATTCAATCCGGAGTGTGGACTCTTCTGATTACTACGGCGGTACTGTTCCCTTTTGCTTTTAAAAAATTTGAGAATAAAAGAGCATATAAATTTGCTTTCATCTGGACAATTACATCGGTCGTACTGCTTTCTTTGCTACCCGAAAAAAAGGACAGGTACCTGTTGCCTGTTTTGATTCCGGCTACTTTAATGGCCGGGCAACTTGTTTTATACCTGCATTCGGTTTTTAAAAACAAAACAGCGGGTAAACGGGAACGGTTTTTATTAGGATTAAACATCTGGCCGCTAGCCGTAATATCCTTGATTTTTCCCGTGGGCGTATTCTTTCTTTTCTGTCGGAAGGGCCATATGTCACTGCCCTCATTTATTGTATTTAGCTTTTTGGCAGAAGCAATTTTTATTTTGTTGATTATGGCATGGAGAAAAAAGGATATACTTAAAACAGTATTGTCGGGAGTGATGTTAATGATTTTATTGGAGTCATTTATAATTCCTGATGTGGATGTACTGCTCAATAAAAATCCAAATTTCCGGGACATTGCAGAAATAAAAAGTAAATCTGAAATTAGCGCATTAAATTTTTATAATATAGAAAATGAGGAGTTTCGTATTGAATTAGTGTATCAGGTAGGCAAGGAGGTCAAAAACTGGAATCCGCGAACTACTCCCGAATTTCCTGAAGATGTCGCTTTTGTGGTTTTTTCGACAAAGAGACCTGAAGAAGTTTTTTCTGAATCCCAGCAGCAAAAAATTGAGATAAAAATCATTGGATACTATGATTACAACAGATCTCATAAAGGTAAGGACGACAGTCATAACCATTTCAAAAAATACGTTTCCCTGATAAAAATGAAGCCGGATTATGAATAAGGGTTGCAATGTGAAAACGGAACGAACCCTGAAAATAATGTATCACACAGTACCTGATTATCGATGGCGGGTTCTATGTGACAATTAAAAAACACACTCGTGAAAAATAAATTTTTAATTATAAGTTTATTGTTTCTTGTGTTCTATGTGTTTGCCTTTCAGGGGTCCCGGGGAATTTTTGAGTCAACAGAGGGACGATATGCCAATGTCGCGTATGTTATGCTGAAAACAGGTGACTGGGTCCACCCAAAGTTAAATATCGAACAGCCTCACTGGACTAAACCTCCCATGTATTACTGGACAACAGCCTTAAGTATGAAGATGTTTGGCCTAAATACTTTTGCTGTCAGGTTTGTGGGGGCGTTTGCCTTTCTGTTGAGCATTCTTTTGGTATTCCAGTTAGGGAAAATTTTTGTTCCCCAGCGCCCCTGGTTAGCGGGTATTATTTATGCTACCTGCATCATGCCGTTTGGTGCATCCAATGCTGTTTCGACCGATGGATTACTCGGTTTATTTGAAACAGCGGCAATGACTT
>JBFWIL010000138.1:0-7272 GCA_050256015.1 Mangrovibacterium sp.
ACGGACGCAAATCGAACACATGGTAACCATCCTCGAACAGTACCTGAAAGGAAGTGCATCTCTTTCTCCCAACAGTACCGGTAACCGGGGCGGCAGAGGCAACATGCCCGTAAGTGGTAAAAGTCTTACCGAGCTAAGCCTGAAGTGTCTGAGTCTTCTGGCAGCCTGCCTGCCCGAACAATTAAGGTGGGAATGTGAAGAACAGTCCGCCTCTTTTAATCCGGCCTGAAACCGTTACAGGTTAACCAGAGCAGTTGCAGTTTTCAGCGTGTTTTCGTGTTTATACCTTAAGTTATGTATGGAAAATACTTACCCCGGTAATACCCCTCAGCCCGCTAATGACGACGAGATAGCTCCAAAACGGATCATGTTCCTTTTTATCAGGAAATGGTACTGGTTCGTGGCCGGTGTTGTATTTGCTCTGGCGGCAGCTTTCCTTTTCAATAGTTATTACAGGCAGCAGGCTTATACCATCGATACCAGCATCCTGATTAACGGCGTGGACAAAGACTTTTACCTGGCCGGCCTGATCGAAAGACCGGTAACCATGCCGGAACGTTCGTCGGTCATTGAAAATGAAATCGGATTGCTGAGATCGTCCGTGCTGGCTCACCATGTATTGGAAAAGCTGAACTGGCGGGTTTCCTGGTACAAAAAAGAATTTTTTAAACGGAAAGATCTCTATCCCGACGAGCCCTTTATTGTGCATGAAAACGCCGGCGGGGGAAACCTGGAAGGGCTTATGCTCTGCCTCCGGCCCGGGACTGACGGCACGTACACCCTTTCGGCCGGTGGTACGGTTTTAGTGAATTATCTTCCGCAGTATGTTAAGTTTGAGGCAGAAGGAAAGTTCGGCGAACCGTTCAGCAATGCGTGGTTTCATTTTACCCTGCATTTGGAAGAAGGCGCGGTTCCTGATCCTGACGACGAATTCTTTTTCAGATTTAATAATATTAATACCCTCACCCAGAAGTACATAGCCAGACAACAGATTGAGCCGGCAGGTAAAACCGGCGATGTGATCCGTCTGTCTGTTTCAGGGAATGAACCCCTTCGTGAAATCCATTATCTGAACGGGCTGGTAAACGAATATATAAACCGGGACCTGGAATTCCGCACCGAAACACGAAAACGGTCGCTCGAATTTATCAATAAACAATTAAGCGGTATGTCCGACTCGCTGAATGCAGCGGGGAACCGGGTTACCCTGTTCCGTTCGCAGAACCGGTTACCCGGTATCAGTGCCGGGGGAGCCCTGATCATGGAGCAGTTGAAAGAAATTGAAGAAGAGCGGTTGCAAAGCCGTATGCAGCTCGGCTATTTCCGGAACCTGCTTACCTGCCTGGAAAATTCCGGCGATATCAAAAATATGCTTATGCCGTCAGCTGTCGGAATTGAAGATCCTTTTTTCAACGCAGTCGTGTTAAAGCTTTGCGATCTGTGCAGCAAGCGTGATATCCTGACCTGGAACGCCCGGGCCGGTAAGCCCGTACTGCTTTCGCTTAATAACGAAATTAACCGGGTCGCCGGCTATCTCCGGAAAAACCTGATCAAACAGATCTCCGATACCGGCTTAAAGATCCAAAGCTTACAATGCAGGGAAACAACTATAAGCCGGCAGTTAAGCAACCTGCCCGTGCAGGAGCGGCAACTGATTGCTGTCACCCGGCGGTATGAACTTACCAGAAAGATCTATACGAACCTGCTTAAGAAACAGGCCGAGGCAGGTATTGCCCTGGCATCGGCAGTGCCGGGTGTCCGGGTGGTCGACCCGGCGCTGGTAGACCGGATCGAAAAAACAGGCGCTTCATCTCATTTCCTGTATCTTCTGGCTTTTACAGCGGGCCTTGTCCTTCCGGGATTAGCCCTGCTGGGATTAAGCTACCGAAAGGGTCTGCCGACTCAAATCCTGACACAATCAGCATAAATGTATTACTGTTAAATAAATATTATGATAGTTATTTTACTGGCGTCACTGTTAACCGGTTTTGTTTTGACCTATTTGGTGATCCCTTCTGTTGTAAGCCTTTCAGGTACTAAAAAACTGTTTGATTGTCCGGACAAACGGAAACTGAACAAAGTCGATGTTCCGACCCTGGGCGGGGTGGGCATCTTTATCGGGCTTACGGTCAGTTCTATCCTTTTCATACAGCCCGGAAATGCCTGGGAATTACGCTACCTGCTGCTGGCTGTTATCATTATGTTTTTTGTCGGTATTACAGACGATATGCTCGTCATTTCGGCCCGGAAGAAATTTATTTTGGAAATTGTTACCGGCCTTATTCTTGTTCTTTTGGGAGATTTCCGGATTACCCTGCCTTACGGGCTGTTTAACGCGGAACTGTTCTGTAACGGGATCAGCGTTCCGCTTTCCGTGCTGATGTTTGTTTTTCTTATCAACGCTATGAACCTGATCGACGGCATTGACGGACTTGCCGCCGGTGTCGCACTTATCGTATCCCTGTTTTTGGGAATCTGGTTTTTCCTGGCGGGACATTTTAATTATGCCGTGGTTTGCATGGCGTTAACAGGAAGCCTGGCCGCTTATCTACGCTTTAATGTTTTCGGAAGGAAAAACAAGATCTTCATGGGCGATACCGGTTCGCTCATTCTGGGCGTTTTCCTGGCAGCCATGGTCATCCGGTTCAATGAGCTGAATATGACTGCTCCCGAAGCGGTACGGTTTTTGAATCCTCCCCAGATCGTACTGGGGATGATGATCGTCCCTGTAACCGACACCCTGCGTGTTTTTATCATCCGGCTCAGGCACGGACGATCTCCTTTTTCACCCGATATGAACCATTTTCACCACCTGCTGATCAAGACAGGAATGAACCACATACAGGCCACAGCCGTGCTTATTGCCTATATGATTTTCTTCACATTGCTGGCCATCTTACTTGAAACGGCAGGGGTCGATCCCAATATTGCCTTCCCGCTTTTGCTTGCGATGAGCTTTTCGTTTGTCGGATTGCTTGTTGCCAAAACAAGGCGCATGGAGGAAAAACACGCTGCCAGGCTTATGTCCGTTCGGGAAGATTTTCCTTCGGATCATCCTGTTCTGAAAGAAATTCCGGGCGTAGCAGTTAAAGAAACCGTTGCAGCCCGGAAAGAAACCGTTGCAGCCCGGAAAGAAACCGTTGCAGCCCGGAAAGAAACCAGAAAGATGCGGGTCTTTTCGTTGCTTCTGCTTGCCTTGCTCCTGGGGCTGACCGAACCGGTCGTCGCCCAGCAGCAGGTCTCATCCGTTAATGTAGAAAGCCTCACCGACGAGCAGATCCGGCAAATCGTCAATGAAGTGAATTCCCGGGGCTTAACGGTAGACCAGGCCGCGGAACTGGCCCGGATGCGCGGCGCCACGCAGTTGCAGATAGACCAGGTAAAGCAGCGCATTCAGCAAATGCAGCTCAGCCAGCCACAGGAAGCCGCCGCTTCATCCGTACCCGTAGTACAACCGGAGGCACCTTCAGAACCGGCCTACCGGAAAGAAAAGGCAGATGCCACCCTTAAAAATAAAAAGCTTTTCGGCTATCAGCTCTTCAACCAGGATAATCTCACCTTCGAGCCTTCGGTTAACATTCCTGTTCCGCCCGATTATGTGCTGGGCATCGGCGACCAGGTGGTGATCCATGTATGGGGAGCCAGCCAGCAAACCTACATGCTGCAGATCGACAACAACGGGGCAGTCAATATACCCGGCCTTGGTCCGGTAGGCATCGCCAATCAGAATTTAGCGTATGCCAAACAAACGGTTATCAGGCGGCTTACGGCTATTTACGACGGCATGAGCGGTACCGCACCCGATACTTTCGCCGATCTTTCTGTAAATGACCCCAGGTCCATCAAAGTAAACGTAATCGGCGAAGCCATCACACCCGGTACCTATACCCTGCCAGCCACGGCCTCGGCTTTCAACGCCCTGTATCTTTCGGGCGGGCCGAACGAGAACGGATCGTTCCGAAACATACGCATTATACGCGACAATAAAATACTGAGCCGTATCGACGTCTACGAATACCTGATCAGGGGCAACACATCGAACAACGTTTCCCTGCGCGACCAGGACATCATTTTTATACCGACCTATAAGAAACGGGTCCAGACCACCGGAACATTCAAGCGAAATGCCATTTTCGAGCTGAAAGAGGGCGAGAATATTCAGCAGATCATCGAATTTACCGGAGGATTCCGCGAAGAAGCCTCCCGGTCGCGCCTGTTGCTTACCCGTTTCGACAACGACCAGTATGCACTACAGGACATAGACCGGTCGGCTTTCGATACCCTGGAACTGCGCAACGGCGATGTGATCCGGGCCGAGCAGGTCATTGACCGTTTCGAGAACCGGCTTACCATCGAAGGAGCTGTATTCCGTCCCGGTTCATACGCTCTGGAGAAAGGGATGACCCTCCTGCAGTTGATCAACAAGGCCGGCGGACTTCGGGAAGACTATTTTGCCAACCGGGGGCTCATTATCAGGCTCGACGAGAAACTGTATCCCACCATCCTTCCTTTTGACCTCGAAGAAGTGCTTCTGGGGAAAAACGACCCGGCGCTTTGTCGGGAGGACCATGTTGTGATTCGCGACATCTTCAGTATCGGTGAGAAAAAAATAGTGCGGATATATGGAGAGGTCATGAGGCCAGGTGAATACGATTTTCAGCGCAACATGACCTTAAAGGACCTCGTCTTTATGGCCGGAGGCATGACCGAAGCCGCCAGTGAATCGTACATCGAGGTAGCCCGCCGGAACACGTACGAGGAAGCCCGCGAGGTCGACAGCAAAATGGCCACGCTCTTTCAGTTCCGCATCGACCGCAAGCTGGAACTTTCTGGCGAAGATGCCGATTTCGGAATATCACCTTTCGACTATGTGTATATCCGCAGGGCTCCCTCCTACGAACCCCAGCAAACCGTTTACATACGGGGTGAGGTGAAATACCCCGGACAGTACAGTATCAGTAGCAAAGAAGAGCGTATCTCCGATTTAATTAACCGTGCAGGAGGGCTTACCCCCTATGCTTTTATTGACGGCGCTAAGCTAAAACGTAAGCTCGACGATCAGCTAAAAGAACAAAATAAGACTGTCGGCCAGCTTAAGGAACATCTGGACAGTAATATCAACATTAATGCAAACAAAGCATATGCTGATCTTGAGCTGCGGTTGGAAAGCATTTTGGAGAAGCCTCATACCCCCTATGACTATTTTCTGCGTGACGGTGACGAAGTCCTCATCCCGTTAAAATCGGAAGAGATATGGATCAGAGGTGAGGTGTTGAATCCCATGGGGCTGGCGTGGGAAAAGGGGAGAAGCCTGAAATATTATGTGAACCGCTCAGGAGGATTCAGCACCAATGCAAAGGGCGGTAAAGCCTATGTCGTTTACAGTAACGGTACAACTCAGGTAACGAAAGGCATCCTGTTCAAAAATTATCCTGTCATAGAGCCGGGAAGCCAGATCATTATTCCTGCCAGGCCCGAACGCAAGCACACTGACAACACCACCAAATGGTTGGCGATAACCAGCGCCTTCTCGTCCCTGGCTATTGCCATTGCCACCGTATTCAAATAGCTTTTATTCCCGCTTTCGCGGGATTTTTTTTATATCGCCGCCGCAACCTATGTAATAACATCAACTATGACAGCATCTTTACCTTCCAGACCGGTATCCAACACACCGCCGGATGACGACGAAATCGATCTCATCGCCTTAGCCAGGACCCTGTGGAACGGCCGCAAAATCCTGATCCGTTCCGTTATTATCTGCTTTATTATTGGCCTGCTCATCGCCTTTCTTTCTCCAAAGGAATATACCTCCGCTACGATAGTAGTGCCCCAGCTGGGCCAGTCCTCTTCAAATATGGGCGGGTTATCCTCCCTGGCTGCCATGGCCGGTTTTAACCTCAGTGATATGACCAATGCCGACGGAACTCTTTCTCCCATGGTCTATCCGCAAATCATCTCTTCGGTTCCGTACCAGCTGGAGCTGATGAATGCCCCTTTTACCTTTTCTGAAACAGACCACCCCGTCAGTATCTTTGAATACTATACCCGGCTTGCCAAACCCGGCATCCTTTCAACCATAAAAAGATACACCTTCGGCCTGCCGTTTGTCATACTGAAAGCCGTGAAAGGAGAATCTCAAAAACCGGAAACCGGAACCCGTCTTATTACGCTGACCGAAGAACAGGAAGAGATCCGTAAACTTATTGAAGAAAAGCTTACTCTTGAGGTAAATTCAAAAGAAGGTTATCTTACTCTTAAGGCCCGTATGCCCGAAGCAGCGCTTTCTGCCGAAGTGGCGCAGTACGCCCGCGAACTGCTTCAGAAGTACATAACCAGGCTTAAGATAGAGAAAGCCAGCGAGCAACTGAACTTTATCCGCGGAAGGTACACCGAAAAGAAAAAGGAATTTGAACAGGCCCAGGAAAAGCTGGCCCTGTTTCGCGACCGTAACAAGAACGTGGCGACAGCCATGGCCGGTACCGAAGAAGAACGCCTGCAAAGCGAGTACAGCATTGCCTTTAATGTCTATTCCGAGCTGGCCAAACAGCTGGAGCAGGCACAAATACGGGTCAAGGAAGACACCCCTGTGTTTTCCGTTTTGGCCCCTGCGGTGGTTCCCGGTGAAAAGTCAAAACCCAGGAAGGCTTTAATCCTGATTATCTGGATATTTCTCGGCGGACTTGCCGGAACCGGCATTATTTTCGGAAAGCAATACCTCGTAACGATAAGGCAAAGATGGAATGAAAATGGATGATACCGGCCTGATTTTTAGCGTGAATCGTGGAACTGACCAGCAGCTAAAAAATAAAAAAGTTCTCCTCAAATATTCAGGAGAGTAGAAGGGAGTGGCTTATAAATCAGTTTAAGACAACCCGTGCCAATCTGTGCTATTCTTGGTGAAAAAAGCTAAAACTAAAAATTTAGATACCCCCATTATGAACGTACAATTTATGGGCCTTGGATACATCGGCCTTCCCACTGCTGCAATTGTTGCAGGGAAAGGAGTTCCGGTACACGGAGTCGATGTAAATCCCAAAGTCGTGGATACCATTAACCGTGGCGAGATTCATATTATAGAACCAGGCTTAAAAGAACTCGTACAGCAGGATGTTGAAAAAGGCACATTGAAAGCCTCGCTAATACCCCGGGAAGCAGATATACACCTTATTGTGGTACCAACCCCTTTCAAAGGGAACCACGAACCCGATATTTCCTTTGTAGAAGCAGCGACCAGGGCTGTTTTACATGTACTGAAAGCAGGAGATACAT
>JBFWIL010000139.1:0-7254 GCA_050256015.1 Mangrovibacterium sp.
AAAATGTGTGATCACCATAGCCGGCTCGGAGCTGGCCCGCGGAGGAGGAGGAGCACGCTGCATGACCATGCCTTTCCGGCGAAAAGAAATAAACCGGTAAAAGCCGGGGCTATATGAGAAAATTACGTACACATGAACTGAATCGTCTGGATGCGGAACAATACAGGGAAGCGGAAAAGCTGCCCCTGGTAGTGGTGCTTGACAATGTACGGAGCAGCAACAACATTGGTTCGGTATTCCGGACCAGCGATGCCCTGCTGGTTCGTTCCCTTTGTCTGTGCGGCATAACAGCCACCCCACCGGCCAGGGACATTCACAAAACAGCCCTGGATGCGGAAAAATGGGTAGCGTGGAAATACTATCCCCGCACGGAAGATGCCGTTGCTGAACTGAAAGAACAGGGATTCCTACTGTTTGCCGTGGAACAGACATCCGGCAGCATACCCCTGCCCGCTTTTCAGCCGGAAAAAAACGAGAAACTGGCCCTGATTTTTGGTCATGAAGTTCGCGGGGTACAACAAAAAATAATCGATTGTTGTGACGGAGCAATTGAAATCCCGCAGTACGGCACCAAGCATTCCTTCAACATTTCGGTCAGTGCCGGCATTGTTTTGTGGGATCTCTTTCAAAAAATGCAGAAAGTAAAAAAATAATAAAGAGACTTGAAAAGGTCTCTTTATTATTTTTTTACCGGAATTGGCTTATTCCACAATTGCCTTAAAGCGAGAATCATCAAAATATTTAACAAATTCCAGATCCGTAGCTGCAACTTCCTTCAGTTCCGAATTCATGCGTACTGCATTTTCCAAACTTTCAAACATCAGGTTTTCCTTGGCTGTGCGAACACCAACCACGGCTTTGAAATATTCTTTCCAGTAACAATTTTCCCAGCTGCAGCTTTCAAGGGATTTCAACGCGCCATTGTTATCACCAGCCAGAATTTTGGCCAGTCCCGCATTCGGTGAATCGGAATTGCCAAGCAACTGAACGGCCTTATCGTATTCCCCTTTCTTGATGGCAACGATACCCAGGTTGTAACTCACTTCTTCGCCGGCTCCGGAGGCGGCTCCGAACAATGCTTCAGCCTCAGCTACATCTCCGGCAGCCAGAGCAACAGCCCCCAGGTTGTTTTTGATGATCAGTTCATCATTCTTCAGGCTTTCAGCCTTTTCAAACAGCGATTTGGCTTTGCTGAATTCCCCCTGACTGCACAGCACCACGCCTTCGTTGTTGTAGCCCCGCCAATCGTCAGCGTATACCCGCTGAAAGCTCTTGTAAATCCGCATCTTTTCTGCCTTATCGTCAGTCAGCGTGGCAGCATACAGCAGTTCGGCCGGATTCAGGGAAGCCGGATCACTGGCAGCCAGACTGGCAATTTCCTCATCTGTTTTTCCAATCAGATCAACCGTTGTCGTAATCTTGGCCCGGCGCAGTTTGGGAAGAATCTCATCGGCTACGACAGTAAAGGCCTGAGAGAGGTTCTTGATCTCCCGTTCCCTAACTTCCGGATCGGAGTACATCGACAGCACACGCAAAATCAGTTCCTTATCCTGGATATCCGACTGTTCCATCAGTTCCTGGAAGCCTTCCCAGTCTTCAGGAGTAAAGCTGGTATGCAGCTGAGCCTCAATATTGGCTTTGCTGAATTCTTTATTCAGGTAGTTGCCGGATGTTCCTCCGCGTTTTTCTGCCAGGCTGGCATTGAAATCCAGCGCACCGTCGGGCGAAGCGTAAGCAGAAACCTCAACACCTTTCAGCTCCTTGCGTTCGGCCTCATAAGCATCTTTGGTATACTGTTTCAACTTCTCAATGTCTTCGGCTGTCAGCTCCGAATTCCTGAGATCAGCCCGGTTAATCAGATAGTGGATGTCTGCAGTAAAATGATCCGGAACAATCCGCTGGAATGCATCAATATACGGATCATAAATGCCGGTTACATTCTTTTCGCGCTGAACTCCCAGGATGGTCTTCGGAAAATTCACCACCAGCGACGAAGTGGCCAGAACTCCGTCAGCAACCTTAATCGGCTCAAAACTTACACTTTTAGCACCCTTCGAAGCGTTGATACGGACTTCAAGATCCGAAATACGCATGTCCGGACTGTAAGGAACAACATCCTTGTAGATAAAACTGCCACCGTCCTCATAGCTGATCACACGGTTGTTATCGCCAACCTTCTCTCCCTGAACGGTAACCGGCTCGTAAGCCGTTTCCCCCTGCCCGTAAGTCAGTACCGGCGTGGCCGTCAGCGTCACCTTTTTATTGAAGTAATTGGCAGGGAAGAGTCCGTCAATTGCAACGCCAACTTCTCCGCCATGAGCTTCAAGGACTTCAGGATTTACCTGAAAATTAATCTGATCTGCATTCTTTTTCATCCTTTTCAGACCGGAACAGCCTGAAAGAACCAGGGCCGCAAATGCAAATACCGCCAAAGATCTTAAGTTCACTTTTTTCATTTCTACAGCATTAAATATTTAATTCAGAATAAAACCAAACTCGTATTACAAAAATAAAAATGTTTTTGTGATTCTCCAGAAATTTGGATCATTTGATAGGTTTCTGCAGCAAAAAAACAGGATTAATCAGCTTTTCATCCCCAGATGGCTGAATACAAACGACCACAAGTCGGTGTATTCATCAATAATCTTGGCCGTCGGTTTTCCCCCTCCATGCCCGGCTTTGGTATCAATCCGGATCAGCACAGGCCGGGATCCTGACTGAAATTCCTGAAGCCGGGCAATATACTTGAACGAATGGGCCGGAACCACACGGTCGTCATGATCGGCTGTAGTTACAAGCACCGCCGGGTATTCCACTCCCGGACGTATATTGTGGTAGGGAGAATAGCCGTAAAGGTATGCAAACATCTCCCGGCTGTCGGCACTGGTACCATAATCACCGGCCCAGGCCCATCCAATGGTAAACCGATGAAAACGAAGCATATCCATCACCCCTACAGCCGGCAAAGCCACCCGGAAGAGTTCCGGCCTTTGGTTGGTCACCGCCCCCACCAGCAGTCCTCCGTTCGATCCGCCCTGTATTGCCAGCTTGTTGCTGTTGGTATAGCCTGTTTCAATCATATACTCAGCGGCCGCAATAAAATCGTCAAACACATTCTGCTTATTGAGTTTGGTGCCGGCCTCATGCCAGGCTTCCCCGTATTCGCCCCCGCCCCGCGTGTTGGCCACGGCCAGCACGCCTCCGTTTTCCAGGAAAACCATCCGCGCCGGTGAAAAAGACGGGGTCAGGCTGATATTGAAACCCCCGTAACCATAAAGCAGGGCCGGATTATGCCCATCGCGTTCCACCCCCTTTTTGTGCACCACAAACAGGGGAATCCGGGTCCCGTCTTTTGAAGGGTAAAATGCCTGTCTCACCACATAGTCATCCGGATTAAAACGGACTTCCGGCCGGAACCAGAGTTCGCTCTCACGGGTATTTACATTATACCGGAAGATTTCTCCCGGTGTATTGAAAGAGGTATAACCAAAAAAGGCCACCGGATCATCTTTTTCGCCGGAGAAAGAACCTACACTGCCCAATCCGGGAAGACTCACAGTATGATCGTGGTTGCCGTCAAGCGCATAAACTTCCACCTGACTGCGGGCATCCTTCATATATCCGGCCACAATTTTCCCTCCGACGAAGTCGACCGATTGAAGCACATCTTCCCCTTCCGGAATAATCTCGGTCCAGTTGGCTTCCTTAGGCCTGTTGATGTTGATTTTCACCAACCGGTACCTCGGAGCCTTGTAATTTGTCCATACATACAAATCATCACCCAGATTGTCAATCAGGTAAAACTCATGCTCAAAACCTTCCATAAGCGGTATAAAGTCCTTTTTCCCCGATTTCAGATCTCTTACGGAAAGAGCATTCCCGTTGGTCGATTCGGTTATCATCAGCGCAAGGAACCGCTTATCATCGGTGATCTGAACTCCGAACATCCTTTTGGGATTATCCGGGTCCCCGGCAATCAGCATATCATCATCTTGTGAAGTTCCGAGTTTATGATAATACACCCGCTGGAATTCATTTGAACCGGACAACTCACGGCCTTTCTCAGGCCTGTCGTAAGCACTGTAAAAAAAGCCTCTGTTGTACCAGGCCAGCTCGGAAAACTTCACCCAGACAAGATGATCCTCAAGCAGCTTTCCATGCTCCACCTCCTTAACAAAAACCTCATTCCAGTCTGAACCCGAACGGGCTATTTTGTAAACCAGGTATTTTGCATCTTCCGACAGTTCAATGCCGGTCAGGGCTACCGTTCCGTCCTCCGAAAGGGTATTCGGATCGAGCAACACCCGGGCTTCTCCATCCAGAGAGTCGGTCTGATACAGCACACTCTGGTTTTGCAATCCGTCGTTTTTAAAGAAAAAGTACTTCCCGGCCTTTTTGAAAGGAGTACCGTGCTTGGGATAATCCATCAGCTCCGTAAGCTGACGGCGAATCTCATCACGACGGGGCAGGCTGTTCAGGTAAGCAAAAGTCACTTCATTTTGTGCATTCACCCAGGCGGCCGTTTCTTCACTGGTATCATTCTCCAGCCAGCGGTAAGGGTCTTCCACCATGGTGCCGAAATAATCATCCCGCACATCCTCCTTCTTAGTCCCGGGGTATTGTACTGCCTGCTCGGCGCAGGAATACATTAAAACAGCCATAAACATCCAGCTTAAATTTTTCATTTTATATGACTTAAAGGTCCGAAGATCCTCTTCCGCCACAGCCGGGCCGCACGGAAGAGGCTACCCCTTATTTGTTTAGCGGATTTATAAAAATACAAAATCAGAAGCATTTCGCCAAAAATGCCTGGCCTTCAGTCAAAAAAAAAATGCCCGCGACACGGGCATATACCTCTTAAATTTCGGCTTCATCATCGTCTGGTCCGGTCCCGACGGTCCCGACGGTTGCCATCGTCCCTTCGTGAAGGACGGGATTCCCTTTCGGGACGTTCCACATAGCCTTCGGGTTTGGGAAGCAGTACCCTGCGGGAAAGACGCATTTTGTTGTCCCGGTCAATATCCAGCAGTTTCACTTCCACCTCTTCGCCTACCTTCAGCACATCTTCCACATTCTGCACCCGTTCCCAGCTGATTTCCGAAACATGAAGCAGACCTTCTTTCCCGGGCAGAATCTCCACAAAAGCACCAAAGGTGGTAATAGACTTGACCTTCCCGTTATAAACCTCACCCTTTTCAGGCAGGGCGATGATCCGCTTAATACGTTCCTTGGCAGCTTCAAGAGCATCCTTATTCAGACCGGAGATTTCCACATAACCGGCATCATCCTTTTCCTCAATCACGATGGTAGTTTTGGTTTCCTCCTGCAATTTTTGAATATTTTTTCCTCCCGGGCCAATAATCGGACCGATCATATCTTTGGGAATCAGGATAGTTTCCACACGAGGCACATTGGGTTTGAATTCGGGACGCGGCTCGGAAATTACCTCCAGGATCTTGCCCAGAATATATTCCCTGCCTTCCTTGGCCTGCTGAAGGGCTTTTGCCATTATTTCGTAGGAAAGTCCGTCGACCTTGATGTCCATCTGGGTAGCCGTAATTCCTTTTTCCGTGCCGGTAACCTTAAAGTCCATATCGCCCAGATGATCTTCATCCCCCAGTATATCCGACAAAATGGCATATTTATCGGAATCCGTATCGGTAATCAGGCCCATGGCAATTCCAGAAACCGGGCGTTTCATCTGCATACCGGAATCCAGCATGGCCATGGTTCCGGCACAGACAGTGGCCATGGAGGAGGAACCGTTTGATTCCAATATATCAGACACCACGCGGACCACATAGGGAAAATCCTCGGGAATCATCCGTTTCAGGGCCCGGTATGCCAGGTTTCCGTGCCCTATTTCCCTGCGGCTCAGCCCCCTGGGCGTTCTGGGCTCACCCACACAGAAAGGAGGAAAATTATAATGCAGCAGAAACTTTTCCGTTCCCTGAATGGTTACTCCATCAATAATTTTTTCGTTAAGCTTGGTTCCCAGTGTTACGGAAGAAAGCGACTGGGTTTCCCCGCGGGTAAAAATGGCAGAACCGTGCGTTCCGGGCAGATAGTTTACTTCCCCCCAAATCGGACGGATCTGGGTGGTGGTCCGTCCGTCCAGACGAATCCCCTCATCAAGGATCATCCGGCGCATAGCCTCTTTTTCCACATCGTGATAATATTTCCGTATCAGCTTTTCATCACCGTCCAGGTCAATCTCTTCGTTTCCTTCATTTGCTTCCCGGTAAGCTTCCACATACTGATCGACAATTTCGGAAAACAACTGCATACGCTGCTGTTTATCAGCCAGTTGACGTTTGGCCAGCTCATAGCATTTGTCATACAGATCGGCATGGACCTTTTCCCTGACAGCCTCGTCATTCACTTCATGGCAATATTCCCGTTTCACTATGCCCACTTCGGCTGCAAGTTCTTCCTGGACCTTGCAATGGGCCCTGATGGCATCATGAGCAAACCGAATGGCTTCCAGCATGTCTTCTTCGCTCACCTCATTCATTTCTCCCTCCACCATCATGATGTTGTCATAAGAAGCTCCGACCATAATGTCGATATCCGCTTCCTTCACCTGGGCAGCACTCGGATTGATAATCAGCTGTCCGTTAACTCGTCCGATACGCACTTCAGAGATCGGACATTCAAAAGGAACATCCGAAACCTGGATAGCAGCCGATGCCGCCAGTCCGGCCAGCGAATCGGGCATAACATTCTCATCCACAGAGATCAGTGTAATCATTACGGCAGTCTCTGCATGATAATCGGCCGGGAACAGCGGACGCAGGGCCCGGTCAACCAGTCTGGCTATCAAAATTTCCTCATCGGAAGGACGAGCTTCACGTTTCAAAAACCCACCAGGAAAACGACCGGCAGCCGAGAACTTTTCGCGGTAGTCTACCGAAAGCGGCATAAAGTCAACATCTTCCTTTGCCTCCTTTGCCGACACAACCGTAGCCAGCAGCATGGTATCGCCCATCCTGACAACCACTGCGCCGTCGGCTTGCCTGGCCAGACGTCCGGTTTCGATGGTAATCGTCCGTCCGTCACCAAGATCAATTGTCTTAATAATAGCTTGATTCATAAAAAATTTGAAATAATAATTTAATAATACCGTGTGTTTGGTCCGTGGTGGGATGTCAAAAATAATAAAAGGCAATGAATTCATTGCCTTTTATTATGAATAATTTAACGGCGTAACCCGAGTTCCTTTACAATCTTTCGATACCGCTCAATATCGATTTT
>JBFWIL010000140.1:0-7159 GCA_050256015.1 Mangrovibacterium sp.
GTGATCGGAGTGATCAGGAAAGAATGGAAAAACCTGAGCCGAAAGACTTACATACTCCTGATGACAGCGCTGATAATACTGATAGCATCATTCTGTATCATTGCATCGGGAAGCATGCCTGGATAACTCTTTAATTCAAGAAATGTACGGAGCATGGAACGATACGACAGGGCATAGATCCGTCTTTTGATTATAATGAAACTAATGCGAATTTTTTTTTGCATTTCAACAGGAAGAAAAGTAATATTGTGCCTAAAACGTTTTCATGGAATATATTGTGTATGGATTTAATGTGTTGGTATAGTGTGGATTAAAAAATGAAAACGTTTACGGAGGCAATTCTTTTCCTCCGGAGATTTGTCCACCTGTCAGGGAAAAATGCAATTAATTAAGCAGATCAAAGAAAAAAGAATAACCATAATTAATTGATAAAATTATGCAAATGGAACCACAACCTGCTGCGGCAGGTGGCAAGGCATCGCTGATTGAACGGCTGGACGCCTTGTATGAGTACGACCGGGAACCGGTGTCAAAAAAAAAGCTGCATGGCTGGAAAACTTTTATCGCCATGTTTGCAGGAGAACATGTAGCAGGAACCGAATTTGTTCTTGGTCCGCTGATGGTGATGCACGGTGTTTCTGCCAGGGATTTTGTACTTGGACTGTTGGTGGGGAATCTGCTTGCGGTACTGAGTTGGGCGTTGATGACCGCCCCTGTGGCTGTTAAAACCAGGTTGACCATCTATTGGCAGTTGCGTAAAATTATCGGTCCGTATCTGACTGTTGCTTATAGTGCCTTTTACGCTTTTGTGTTGTGTTTGTTGGCCGGATCTATGGTGAATGTCGCCGTTACGGCTTTTTCCATTCCCTTTCACATTCCCAATCCTGATTTTCTGGCCGGCGATATGATTCCTTCCTTCTCCTGGATTATGCTGGCCGTAATTGTGGGGGTGGTCATTTCGCTGCTGGCCGTTATGGGATTTGAAAAGATTGCAAATTTTTCCAAGATCTGTGCTCCCTGGATGATCCTTGTCTTCTTTGCTGCAGCCATTGCCGTACTGGCCGATCTGGGGGCCCGTTCCTTCAGTGATATCTGGGAAATTGCCAACACGAAGATCTTTACAGGGGAACCGATCGGGAACAACAGTAAATATACCTTCTGGCATGTGGCCGGCTTTGCCTGGTTGTGTAATGCTACTCAGCATATGGGTATGGCCGATATGACCATCTTTCGTTATGCCAGGAGCTGGACCCAGGGATTTGCCTCGGCCGTGGGGATGTTCATCGGGCATTTCGGAGCCTGGATTTGTTCCGGTATACTATGTGCTGCTTTTCTTGCTGCAGGGAACGTTAATCCGCAACCCGGAACCATTGCCCTCTTTGGTGCCGGCTTTGCCGGTGCGGTGAGTGTGGTTATCGCCGGCTGGACGACAGCCAATCCCACACTGTACCGGGCCGGTCTGGCCATTCAGGTGGCCACGCCCAACTGGAAACGCTGGAAGGTTACTTTTGCCGCCGGATTGTTCATGATCATTACGGCCTGCATCCCGGCAGTAAATGCCAATCTTGACCGTATCGTGAGCTATTACGGATTGTTTTTTATTCCGCTGGGGGCTATTGTTATTCTCGATATCTGGTTGTTCCCGCGAATCGGACTGGTTAGTAATTTCACTGAAAAAACAGGCAAATTGTTCTGCTGGCCTGCAGCTATCGCCTGGTTTGGTTCTTTCCTGTTTTCCTTTTTTATTTACGGGAAAGATCATATTCCCTGGATGGAAAAGCTGTTCGCCGGAAAACTGCCTTCCTGGTTGTCCATAAAGCTTGATCTTACTTTCCTGGTGGCTCCGGAATGGATTTTGGCCGCGATCTTATACATGGTGTTTAGTTATATACAGCAAAGAAACAAAAAGAATGCCCGGTTGATCCGGGAAGGAGGTTTATTATGAAGAGATTGCTGATTTTTATTTCTTTTACCGGCCTGGCAATGACTATTTTACCTTCTGTGCTGGTATTCAGCAGACTGATTGATCTGCAGACCCATTTTACGCTGATGGCTGCGGGTATGGTACTCTGGTTTATGACTGCTCCCTTTTGGATGAAGAGTAAAAAACTGGATGAATAGGTATATTGATACACAGTCAGCTGCGATTGCTTTTGGATACAGCTGTTGATTGAATAATTGTATAATCTGCATAAATTAAGGATCGTGTTACAGGTACTGAATCTTCGTACGGAATATAAAAGCAATCCTGTGGGACTGCACAGCAGTTTGCCCAGGCTGAGTTGGGAAATCCGTTCTGCAAAACGTCAGCTGTTTCAAACAGCCTGGCAGGTTAAATGTGCCGCTGCAGAGTCGGATTTGTTAAGCGATATCCACCTGCTGTGGAATTCCGGTAAAGTGGAATCAGATCAGTCGGTTCAGGTCGAATACCGGGGGCGTTCGCTTTCTTCCGGGCAACGGGTATACTGGCAGGTGAAAGTCTGGGATAACCGGGGTGAAGAATCGGAGTGGAGTCGTCTTGCTTTCTGGGAGATGGGGCTGTTGGAGGAGGCAGACTGGAAAGCAAAATGGATTGAAGCAGAAATAGAGGAAAATTTATACGGCTCTGCTCCCTGTCCGTTTTTGCGCAGAGAGTTTACACTTACACGTCCGGTGAAAAAGGCGGTTGCCTATGTCAGCTCGCACGGCTTGCATGAGTTGTCTGTTAACGGCAGGAAGCCGGTAGATGAACTGTTTACTCCGGGCTGGACGAGTTATCACAAGCGTTTGCAGGTAAAGGTCTATGAACTTACAGGAATATTACGTAACGGTACCAATGCGCTTGGAGTCATCCTTGCTGATGGATGGTATCGAGGTTACCTGGGCTGGGAGGGAAAACGAAACCTGTACGGCGACAAACTGGCATTGTTGTTCCAGCTGAGGCTGGAATATGAAGACGGCTCGGAAGGACTGGTGCTGAGCGACGGTTCCTGGACTTCTTCCTCTGGCCCCCTGCTGCAGTCTGATATCTATAACGGAGAAGTTTACGATGCCCGTCTGGAAATGCCTGGATGGAACCGGCCCGGATTTGATGATTATGCTTGGAAACCGGTGAAGACTGCGGATTATGGCTACAAAAACTTGGTCTCTTCGGAAGGATTACCGGTACGGATTACGGAGACGCTTCGTCCGGTAGAAAAAATAATAACGCCCAAAGGGGAACAGGTCTTTGACCTTGGTCAAAATATGGTAGGATGGGTTCGTTTTCGTCTTAAAGGGAAATCAGGCCAGCGGATTGTGCTTAGCCATGCCGAAGTGCTTGATCAGGAAGGAAATTTTTATACGGAGAATCTGCGGGAAGCAAAGGCTGCCGATACGTATGTTTTCCGGGGAGAGGGCACGGAATGCTGGGAACCCCGGTTTACATTTCACGGGTTTCGCTATGTTCGTGTCAGCGAATATTCCGGGAAAGTGGATCTGGACAATCTGGAAGGGAGGGTGGTCCATTCCGATATGGCCAAAACCGGACAGTTTATATGTTCGGATGAAATGGTTAACCGGCTCCAGCAGAATATTGACTGGGGACTTCGGGGAAATTTTCTGGATGTGCCGACCGACTGTCCCCAGCGTGACGAGCGTTTAGGCTGGACCGGCGATGCACAGGTTTTTGCGCCTGCGGCCTGTTTTAACCGCGATGTCGTGAACTTTTACGGCAAGTGGATGAAAGATTTTATTGCCGACCAGCGTGCAGACGGCAGCATCCCCTGGGTGATTCCCAATATGGTGGAAAACGGCGGGGGTACCGGTTGGTCGGACGGTTTCGGTGCTACCGGCTGGGCTGATGCAGGGGTTATCATTCCCTGGACGGTCTACCATGTATACGGGAACCGTCGCATTCTGGAAGACCAGTATGCTTCCATGAAGGGCTGGGAGGAATACATGATACGGGAGTCAGGTGACTCCTGTATTTTTAACTCGGGCTTTCATTTCGGAGACTGGCTTTCCTTTGCCGAATATTATTCTTACCGGTACAATGCGCCCGACTATGGCTATGCCGGAGCACATACCGACAAAGATCTGGTGGGCACAGCCTATTTTTACCATACCACCTGGCTGATGGAAAAGATTGCCCGGATTCTGGACCGGCAGGATGATGCAGTAAGGTATGCAGCCCTTCAGCCCCGCATAAAATCGGCCTTTCAAAAAGAATTTATGACGGCTAGCGGAAGGCTCAGTTCGAACACGCAGACAGCTTACGTGCTGGCACTGGCTTTTGGTCTGGTGCCTGATGAGCTTATTGCGGTGGCAGCCAGACGTCTGGCAGATGATGTGAGCTACTTTGGACACCTGACCACCGGGTTCCTGGGAACCCCGCTGCTCTGTCAGGTGCTGACGGATTATGGTTATCCGGAGCTGGCCTTCAAACTCCTTTACAACAAACGGTATCCGTCCTGGCTGTATCCCATAACCAAGGGGGCTACGACCATCTGGGAACGCTGGGATTGCATCAAGCCCGACGGAAGTTTCCAGACGGCCGGTATGAATTCGTTTAACCATTATGCTTACGGGGCTGTGGGTGACTGGCTTTATTCCCGGGTGGCGGGAATACGCAGGGAATACGGCATTCCTGCATACCGCCGGATTTTGATCAAACCTTTCCTGAATGAGAAATTGACTTATGTAAAAGCCTGTTTTCATTCTGTATACGGAGATATTGTTTCCCACTGGGAGCGTACGGAAAACGGACTGAAGCTGCGGGTGGTCATTCCGGCCAACACTGAGGCACGGATTGCCTTGCCTGTTCCGGAGGGAACAAGTGTTAGGGAAGGAGGAACAGCGGTTAAAGACAATCCGGATGTCAGTTTCCTGCCTTCTGAAGGCGGACGGCTGATTTTGCAGGTTGGTTCCGGTGAATATTTGTTTGAAACGGATTGATCCGGGAGACCGGATAAACCGGCATTGTGCAGTTATTCAGCCGGTTGTTTTTATGATCTCGTCCGTTTATATGGATAAAACTGAATGCATGAATTTTAAAGATAAAAGAATGATCAGAATAGGTGTTGTTCCCAAATCGTTTTTGTTTGCCGGATGGCTTGTTGTTTCCGGAAGTTGCTTTGCCCAGGAGAAAAGTCTGGTGAACACATCAGACAGTCCTTTTGCCAGGCTGACTCCGGTTAACATGACGGATGTGAGCTGGACTGACGGTTTCTGGTCCGACCGGTTCCGGGTATGTGAACAAAGCATGGTTCCTCATATGCTGGAGATGTATCAGGACGATTCCATCAGCCACGGGTATGCCAATTTTGAAATAGCTGCCGGACTGAAAGCCGGAGAACATGTTGGTCCGCCTTTTCATGACGGCGACTTTTACAAGTTGCTGGAAGCTATGATTGTGGTTAACAGCGTAAACAGGGACCGGGAACTGGAGAATAAGATTGATGCCATTATCTCCCTGATTGCCAAAACCCAGCGGGAAGACGGCTATATTCATACTCCGGTTGTCATTGAACAGCTTCATAATGCAGGAGACAAAAAAGAATTTGCCGAGCGGCTGGATTTTGAGACCTATAACCTTGGTCATCTGATGACGGCAGCCTGTTTGCACTACCGGCTTACAGGCAAAAAAAATCTGCTGGAGGTGGCTGGTCGTGCTACCGATTTCCTCTACGATTTTTATAAGCGTAATCCGGGGGAGCTGGCCCGGAATGCTATCTGTCCATCCCATTATATGGGCGTGACCGAGATGTACCGTACGTTGAAGGATCCGCGTTACCTGGAGCTGGCCCGGGGACTGATTGATATTCGCAGTATGGTGAAGGACGGACACGATCACAACCAGGACCGTATTCCTTTCCGGGAGCAGACCAAGGCGCAGGGGCATGCCGTTCGGGCTAATTATCTGTATGCCGGGGTAGCCGATGTTTTCATGGAAACGGGCGATGAAAGTTTGATGAATGCCCTGGATACCATCTGGCATGATCTGGTAGAGACCAAACTATATATCACCGGGGCCTGCGGAGCTTTGTATGACGGGGTTTCTCCAAACGGAACCACCTATGATCAGTCGGCTATACAACAGGTTCATCAGGCCTACGGACAAGATTACGAGTTGCCCAATATTGGGGCACACAATGAGTCGTGTGCCAATATCGGCAATTTGCTGTGGAACTGGCGGATGCTGTTGGCCACGGGGGAAGTCCGCTATGCCGATCTGATGGAACAGGTTATGTATAACAGTTTGCTGGCGGGGGTAAGCCTGGACGGGAAACGTTACTTTTATACGAATCCGTTGGCTGTAAACGGGAATCTTCCTTATGGGTTGCGATGGTCTAAAGATCGTGAAGAGTATATCAGTTTGTGTAATTGTTGTCCGCCAAATACCATTCGGACTGTCGCAGAGATTCATCATTATCTGTACAGCATGTCGGATGAAGGACTCTGGGTGAACTTTTACGGGAGCAACAGCCTGAAAACCCGTATGAAAGACGGTTCCGGACTGGAACTGGAGCAGCATACCGACTATCCCTGGGAAGGACAGATACGGCTGGAAATAAAAAAAGCTCCCCGTAATAAGCTGGCTGTTTTTCTTCGGATACCGGGATGGGCAAGACAAGCCGCCGTACGGGTTAACGGAGAATATGCAGAAAAGAATCCGGAACCGGGCACCTTTTTCAAGCTGGTCAGGAACTGGGAAAAGGGAGACTGTATTGAACTGGAGCTGCCAATGACTGTTGATCTGATCGGGGCCAATCCGCTGGTTGAGACTAACCGGAATCAGGTGGCGGTAAGACGGGGACCGGTAGTATACTGTCTGGAGGAGGCTGATCTTCCGGATAAAGCCGGACTGTTTCAGGTGGCTCTTTTGTATGGGGAAAAACTGAAGCCGGTGAAGATAGAGATTCAGGGTGCAAAACTGGTAGCCCTGGAAGGAAATGGTTTGTTGCTTGACCGGAACAACTGGAAACACCGGTTGTACGGCCTTATACAGGATGACGCACCGGAACAAATTCCGGTGCGTTTGATCCCTTATTTTGCCTGGGATAACCGCGGGGCAGGTGATATGAGTGTCTGGATTCCTCTGGTCCCATAGAAAAAGACTGCTTATTTAGTTCTCGCGGATAAGCTGTTCCCTCTCGGTATGAACAAGCATATTGTTTTCCAGGTATATATTCTTGCTTTC
>JBFWIL010000141.1:0-7156 GCA_050256015.1 Mangrovibacterium sp.
TTTAAGCATCCCGGAAATATTAACTTTGCCGTTATCAAAAAGCAACAAATGACAACCAATAAATTCCAAAAGCTTCAGACAGAAACGGTAAAACAGCTTCAATCCGGTGATTTGGAACAGGTAAATGAAGCACTCCGTGAAATACGGGAAAATGGGAATACCGCTTATTTACCGGTTCTTTTTGAATTGCTGGCAGCAAACAGCCGGGAATCGATCAGACAAGCCATATACGGTTTGCTGGCCGAACTGAAACAGAGGGAGGCTGTTCCCCTGCTCGTTGAAGCCATACAAGACCCGCACTACGCCGGGTTCCGGGTTCCCATAGTCTCGGCCTGCTGGGAAAATGGACTGGATTACAGCTTTTATCTTTCCGTTTTTGTGGATCTGGTCATTCAAAAGGACTTCCGGCTGGCCTTTGAAGCCTACACAGTAATTACCAACATGAACGGAAAAATTACCAGGGATTGTCTTGAACGGGAAAGCAAAAAATTAAAAGAAGCGCTGCCGCATGCCGGAAACAGAACTGAACTGCTGCAGGATCTGCTGAATTTCCTTCCGGAACTGCAAGCCTGAACCAGCTGCAATCACATAAGCTTTATAACGGAAAAATACAGGAACGGGCACCTGATTTCGTACAACCCCGGAAAACGGTTGCATCGTACATAGGTAATGCTACCCTAGTCTCTTCCGGAAAAATACTTCATAAACTGGGCCCGTTCATAAAGGAAAGGATCAGGAATCCGGGCATAGGACAGACGTCCCCTAAAATCATCAATTCCGGAAAAATTCCATTTGTCCATGAATGTCTCCAGCTCCTGAATAATGCCGGTTATAATCCGCGTTCCGTTTAGGTATACCGTTGAACACAGCTGGGCAGTCCGGGCTCCGGCCAGCAGGGTCTTGATCACGGCATCACCGTCATGAATACCGGTTGAAGCAGAAATCTCCAGCCCAGGCAGGGCTGCACTTACAATGCCGGTCCACCGGAGAGTTTTGCGCAAATCCCCGGGATTGCTGAACAACCCGGAAGGGCCAAGCTCCAAACGCTCCAGATTAATATCGGGTTCATAAAAACGATTAAACAAAGTCACAGCCACGGCTCCGTGAGCCATCAGTTGTTCGGTTACTGATACCAGGTTGGTAAAATAGGAACCAAGCTTCACGGAAACCGGAATTCTGACTTTCTTTTTAACCGCATCCAGTACATCCAGATAACGCTTTTCAATTGATGCCGAACTTTCATTACGTCCGGTTGGCAAGTAGAAAAGATTCAATTCCAGAGCATCGGCTCCTGCAGCTTCAAATTCCGTGGCAAATCCGGTCCATTCCTTAGGGGAAGTACAGTTAATGCTGGCAATCAGGGGAATATTCGTTTTTTTCCGGGCCTGTCGCAACAGGTCAAGATGTGCCTCAACGGAATGGGAACGGGTATAACTCCGGATATAATCTGCTGCCTCCGGATACCGGTTCTGCGGATCCTTTCCCAGCAGATGGTCAACCTCTCCCAGAATCTGTTCCTCAAATAACGATTTCAGAATCACGGCAGCCGCACCGGCCTGCTCCAGGCCCGCAATTTTATCCACACCGGCGGTAAGTCCGGAACTGCCCACAATAAGCGGATTTTTGAGTTTCAGTCCCATATAGCTTGTCTCGAGCTTCCCCATAACAAATAATTATTTGATTAATGCGTTCAATTACTCCATAAATTCATGGCTTTCGCTCTCCGAAAATCAGACTACCGACACGGACCAGCGTACTTCCTTCTTCCACAGCCAGCGGATAATCTCCCGACATGCCCATCGAAATTTCCGAAAAAGAATTCTGCCTGCCAAAAAAATCCTGTTTAATCTTCCCGAATATGGATTTCAGTTCCCGGAATTCTGCTCTGACCAATTCCTGATCGAAAGTGTTAGTAGCCATTCCCATCACCCCGCAAATATCCACATGCTCCAATGCAGCAAAATCAGCTGATGCAAACATCTCCCGGGCTTCTGTCATACTGAACCCGTATTTGGATTCTTCCCGGGCAATATGGAACTGGAGAAGACAGGATATCCTCCGCTTGTTCTTCCGGCCTTCCCGATCGATTGTTCTCAGCAGTTTAAAGGAATCCACACTGTGAATAAGGCTGATAAAGGGTGCAATAAACCGGACTTTGTTGGTTTGCAGGTGACCTATAAAATGCCACTCCACATCCTCCGGAAGCAGCCCGTGCTTGCCCGTCAGCTCCTGAACCTTGTTTTCTCCGAAAATACGCTGTCCGGCCCGGTAGGCCTCCAGCAAATCCTCTGCCGGTCTGGTTTTTGACACCGCAACCAGACGAATTCCCTCTCCCAATTCCGCTTTTATCCGTATAATCTGATCGGCTATTCCCATAATGAAGCATTTGATCTGCAAATCTACAAAAGCCGGACAAACCTGCCATTATTTTCCGGATTATTTGTACTCGGAAAAACAACGGGCATCCACTTTCCTGTTTTTATATATCTTTATCCCGACATGAACCGCATATGCAGACATATGGTTTCCCGGATGAATAAATTGGGCACGCAAAAGCAGCCTTTTGTTTTTCTGTTCGATTTCATGCTGGAACGCCCCCTTCTGTTCCGCTGGGAAGAAAGCGGCACCCATCTGCTCTGGAAAACCCCGCTTCACCGCAATTATGAAATTCGCCCGGCCGTATCCACCCCCTTTAGCTGGAACAGACATCCGGTTTCCTTTGCCTGTTATCAGACTGCATTTAACCGGGTCATGGCGGAAATTATGAAAGGAAACAGCTACCTTCTGAACCTGACCATGCCAACCAGAATATTCTGTGAACTTAAGCCGGAGGAACTGTTTTCCCTTTGTCATGCACCATACCTGGTATACCTGAAAGATCATTTTCTGTGCTTTTCTCCGGAAATTTTTGTCCGTATAGAGCAAAACAGCATCCGTTCTTATCCGATGAAGGGAACCGTAAATGCAGAAATTCCGAAAGCAGAGGAAAGACTGCTGAACAACCGCAAGGAAAGGGCAGAACACGCCACCATCGTTGATTTGATACGCAACGACCTGAGCCGGGTAGCCCAAAAAGTTGAAGTAATCCGGTATGGTTACCTGGACCGGATCAGGTCCAACAGCGGATCACTGCTGCAGATGAGTTCGGAGATAACCGGCAGCCTGGCGCCCGACTGGATTGAACATCTGGGAGATCTATTTATGAAATTGCTACCGGCCGGATCGGTCAGCGGTGCTCCCAAGCGCAAAACCGTTGAAATCATCCGGCATACGGAACCTTATGAGCGCGGTTATTATTCCGGAGTCTTCGGAATTTTCGACGGAAAGACGGTCGACAGTTGCGTGCTGATCCGTTACCTGGAGAACCAGAACAGACAGTTGATTTACAAAAGCGGGGGAGGAATTACCCATCTGAGTAGCTGCGAAGAAGAATATGAAGAACTGATCCGGAAAATTTATGTGCCGCTTGCTTGAGACCCTAAAAATTGAAAACGGCCTTATCTGTAATGCCGCATACCATAACCGCCGGATGAACGCCGCCCGGAAGGAGTTGTTCGGCATAACATCTCCACTGATCCTTGAACAGGAAATCCGTATTCCGGATGCATACCGCAAGGGAACCGTTCGCTGCAGGGTAATCTGCAGTCAGCAGCTTGAAGAGATCAGCCTCATTCCCTTTGTCCCCCGCACTATAAAAAAAATGAAAACCATACAGCACAACCGGATCGACTATCACCTGAAGCTGGAAGACAGAAGCCTGCTTCATGCCCTGTATGCCCGCAAGGGGGAAGCAGATGAAATCATTATCATCAAAAACGGACTGGTAACCGACTGCACGATCGGAAACCTGGTCTTTTATGACGGGAAGGGTTGGATCACCCCTGATACGCCGCTGCTGGAAGGGACCCAACGCCAGGTACTGCTGGAAAGCGGGAAAATCAGGGCGGAGAGAATCCTGAAAAGCGAACTTCCGTCCTTTTCTTATGCGGGGATTATCAATGCGTTTTATAAACCCGGCAACATGCCTCTTATTAGCTCCAAGAACATTCTAATTGAATAGTGCGTTTCCAAAGATGCCAGAAAAATTGATAGTCTGTCACTTACACAACAGACAAGCCTGCAATCGGATAAAAAAAAACTATTTTTTTCAGGAATACCGCAGAACCTGTTTGTTTATTCGCTCATTTTCGTATTTTTCGAGCAAATTATAAACGATAAAATTCATCATCATACAGGACCGGCGTGATCCTGTGAAAAGGAGGAATACAAACATGATACCCAGCAGCAAACCAAGAGTAATCAAAGATTACGAGAAGTTAGATGAAGCCATAAAAGAGCAAATAAAACTGGTCTATCCGAACGGCTTCAGTCAGCATCTTATTTCCTTTACAAACAAGAATGGCCTGCTGGTCAGCGCGCTGCCATTCGAAACAGATGAAAAATACTATCTGGTCCGGATGACAACACAGGAGGCTATCGACATAATCAGCGAAGACGATGACTATGACGACGAAGGCACACTAAAAGATGAATCCAGAGAGGCCTATGAAGACAAATATGCCGAGCTTGATTACATTCCGGACAATATAGATGAGGAGGAAGACCCGGACTATAACGATGATGAGGATAACGAAGATGATAAATAATCCTCCAGAATAACGATAAAAAAAAAGACCCGGAAATATTTCGGGTCTTTTTTTCAGACTGTATGGGCTAATCCAGCTTATTGATGACCAGCCCGGACCGGAGTTTGGGCTCAAACCAGGTGGTCTTTGGCGGCATGATGTTCCCGCTGTCGGCAATGGCAATAAGCTGTTTCATTGATACCGGATACAAGGCAAAGGCCACTTTCATCTCCCTGTTGTCTACACGCCGTTTCAGTTCTTCCAGTCCCCTGATCCCTCCAACAAAATCAATCCGGCTTGAAGTACGCAGATCTTCAATTGCAAATACCGGTTTAAGGATCTTGCGGAAAAGAATGGTGACATCGAGTACTCCAATGGGATCCCGATCGTCACAGGTTCCTTTCCGGGCAGTGAGCCGGTACCAGCTACCTTCCAGATACATGCTGAATTCATGAAGCCGACCCGGTTTATAAGGCTTGTCTCCCATGGCATCCACCACAAAGGCCGTTTCCAGCCGATCTAACAATTCCTCCCGGCTAAGTCCGTTCATATCACGGATCAGCCGGTTATAATCAATGATCTGAAGCTGGTTGTCCGGGAAATGGACCGCCATAAAATAGTTATATGCTTCCTCCCCGGTATGTCTGGGATTCTGCGCCTTTTTTTCCTGTCCGATCCGGGCGGCTGCCGCAGTCCGGTGATGACCGTCAGCCACATAGGTATAAGAAACTTCCTCCGAAAAAAGCCTTTCAATCTCCCTGTTGGTTTTCGGATCGCAGATCGTCCAGAAATGATGACCGAAACCGTCTTCAGTCACAAAATCGTAATCGGGCTGCTGGTTATTAACCACTCCGGACACGATGGCATCAATTTCCGGAACAGCCTTATATGAAAAAAACACCGGTTCTATATTTGCATTCAGCCAGCGAGTCAGCACCATACGGTCTTCCTCCTTATCCGGACGGGTCAGCTCATGCTTCCTTATTACACCGGAATGGTAATCCTCACAGGAGGCAGCCCCGACGATCCCATACTGTGTCCGTCCGTTCATAGTCTGGGCGTAAATATAAAAACATGGATCAGGATCCTGTTTCAGCCAGCCTTTTGCCTGGAACTGTTCAAAACCCGCCAGAGCCTGCCTGTATACCTGATCCGAATGAATATCGGTACCCTCCGGACAATCGATCTCGGCCCGGGTAATATGTAAAAGCGAACAGGCCTTCCCTTCAGCCATCCGGGCTGCCTCCCGGGAATTCATCACATCATAGGGAAGACAGGACAGCTCTGCAGCTATTTCCTCAGGTGGACGAAAACCCCTAAATGGTTTAACCTTTGCCATTCAATTTAAGTTGTCTTTTTAATTCCTGCCTAACGGGCAGCTTCAAATTTTTTCATCGTCTCCACCAGGCATTGAACACTTTCCAGGGACATTGCATTGTAAATGGAAGCCCGGAAACCGCCTACGGAACGGTGTCCTTTTAACCCGACCATTCCCTTTGAACCGGCAAAATCCAGAAAATCTTTCTCCAGCTCTTCATAGCCGGGCGCCATCACAAAAGTTACATTCATGCGCGAACGGTCTTCCGGATCAGGCACGGTGGAAATAAACAGTTTATTCCGGTCCAGTTCGGCATAAAGCGTATCGGCTTTCCGAATGTTAATCTTTTCCATTTCAGCCACACCGCCCTGTTCCTTCAACCAGATCAGCGTCTGCAGTGCAGCATACACAGGAAGCGTGGACGGCGTATTGAACATCGAGCCGGCCTTGATATGCACCTTGTAATCCAGCATGGTAGGAATCGGACGACCGGTTTTTCCCAAAGCTTCATCCCGGACAATAACCAGCGTAGCTCCGGAAGGGCCCAGGTTTTTCTGTGCACCGGCATAAATCAGGTCATATTTGGAAACATCCACGGGCCGGCTTAAAATATCGGATGACATGTCGGCCACCAGCCGGACATTCACTTCCGGATCAGCTCTCATTTCTGTTCCAAAAATGGTGTTGTTCGTGGTTACATGAAGAAAATCCACATCCTCCGGCACCGTAAACCCTTTCGGAATGTAATTAAAATTCCGGTCCTTTGAAGAAGCAGATTCGACCACTTCACCAAAGAAAGCGGCTTCCTTCATTGCTTTTGAGGCCCATGCTCCCGTATTCAGGTAAGCTGCCTTCTTCTTGAACAGATTGTAGGGAGCCATCAAAAACTGGAGACTGGCCCCACCCTGCAGGAACAGTACGGAATACCCTTCCGGGACCTGAAGCAGTTCCTTCACCAGCGCGACAGCCTGGTCCATAACAGCCACAAATTCCTTCCCGCGATGCGATACTTCCATCACGGAAAGACCGGTTCCGGCAAAATCAAGTGCGGCTTCGGCCACCTTTTGCTTGGTGAATTCAGGTAAAATTGAGGGTCCTGCATAAAAATTATGCTTCTTCATGGTTTGTAAATTTAGGGTTTATTATAGAACAGCAAAATTGCAATTATTCATTCAAAAAATTAACATTTACCGCGTTTATTTTTTGTCTGACG
>JBFWIL010000142.1:0-7105 GCA_050256015.1 Mangrovibacterium sp.
AGACCCATTGTATTTGAAGGGGGGAAAGTGTATTTTAACAGTGACTGGTATTTTTGTAACACCTGCGGATGCTGGTTTAATCATCCGGAAAAAGATATACCGCTAAACGGCTGTTCCCTTTGCGGATCAAAGTCGGTAGTTCAGTACAGGGAACCCGAAAACGGTGCCGAAAAAATAAATATGCTGATCTGCCCCTCCTGCGGGAAGGGGCAAAGAAGGTCCCGCTCCCGTCATAAACAAATCGTTTGTCCCGACTGCCGGCGCCCGCTGGTCGGTGAATTATAAACGCATTAATAATATTATTAAACATAAACACATGAAAATTGCCATCACATCTACCGGAAATACTCCCGACGCACAACTTGACAGCCGTTTCGGGCGCTGTTCCTGGTTCGTTATTTACGACACGGAAACACGGGGAACAGAGTTTATTCCAAACCCGAATAAAGACTGTGTGGAAGGTGCAGGTCCGGCTTCCGTGCAACTGGTTACTTCCAAAGGAGTAAAAAAAGTTGTCTCGGGAGAATTCGGACAGAAGGTAAAGACCATTTTCGATCAGCTGCAAATCAAACTGATCATGATAAACCGGGAAAATGCCCGGATAAGCGAAATTATTGAGTTGCTGGACAAACAGTCCTGAACAACAAACGTTCAAAAACAAAAAAAGGAGGTAATTATGCCTGGATTAAACAGAAAAGGACCGGCAGGCGAAGGAGCAATGACCGGCCGGAGGCTGGGGCGTTGCCAGCCGGAGAACAAGGGGAAGACTGACAATGAGATACTGCAAAACCAACAGTCTTCCAGACTTAGCGGACAAGGGAGAGGATCAGGTCCCGGGAGGGGACTTGGATTGGGCAGAGGATTAAAAAAGGGCAGAGGATTCCGAAGAAATTCCTGATCCGCAACAGACTGTACTGTCCATAGGGCAGTATGGTCTTTAATAAAAAAAGAAGCTTAATACGAAAGTTTTACTCAGTTAAATTGAAAAAAACATGAGACAACTATTTGCAATTCCGCTGCAAAACGGCCGTTTATGCCAACATTTCGGTCATTGTCAGCAATTTTCCCTGGTAGAAGTGGAAAACGGATCGATTACCGGAGAAAATCTGCTTACTCCCCCGCCCCATGAACCAGGGCTCCTGCCCGCATGGCTGGCGGGAAAAGGGGTAACCGACGTAATTGCCGGAGGCATGGGACAACGGGCTGTCAGTCTTTTTAATGCCCAGGGTATAAGGGTTAACGTTGGGGCACAGCCAAAAGACCCCAAAGAGCTGGTCAGCGAATGGCTGAAAAATGAACTGATTACCGGGGACAACGCCTGCGACCACTGATGAAAATAGCTATAGCCAGCGGAAAAGGGGGAACAGGAAAAACTTTTGTCTCGACCAATCTGTTCGAACTAGCCCGGATGCAGGGAAGACAGGTCAGTCTGGCCGACTGTGATGCAGAAGAACCGAACGTGGCAGAATTCCTCCGGGGAAAAGAAACCTCCGGCAGCAAAGTGTTTCAGCATGTACCGGTCATTGATCCCGAAAAATGCACCTTCTGCGGAAAATGCTTTGAATACTGCAATTATAACGCTATTCTGTTTCTTCCCGACAACCGGTTTATCCAGGTCATTCCCGATCTGTGTCACGACTGCGGAGCCTGCCAGGCAGCCTGCAGGGACGGAGCCATCACCGAACGGGAAAAATTACTGGGTACCGTAAAAGCATTCAGAACAGACGAAAAAGCTTGGCTCGTAGAAAGCCGTTCGGAAGTAGGCGTATATTCCCCGGTAAAAATCATCAAACAGGCCATCCGGGAAGCAGGCAGACAGCCGCTCTGTCTGATGGATTCGCCTCCGGGAATATCCTGTCCTTTCATTGCTACGGTGGATCCTGCCGATTATGTTGTACTAGTCACCGAGCCCACTCCATTCGGACTAAATGATCTCAAACTTTCTGCAGAGACGGTAGAACAGCTGGGCAAACCTTTCGGAGTGGTAATTAACCGGGCCGGCCTGGGAAGCGATATGGTGCACCGTTGGCTGAAAGAAAAACAGATTCCGCTTTTACTGGAAATTCCCTTCGACCGGGATATTGCCCGCATTTACTCGGAAGGTAAAATTCTGGTGCAGGAGAATCCGCACTACAGGAATATTTTTAAACAGTTGTTGAATTCTATTGAAGCAAAATATTCATTATGGCAGAAATCGTAGTTTTAAGCGGTAAGGGAGGAACAGGGAAAACCAGTCTGAGTGCAGCCCTCGCCACCATGGGAAAAGAAATGATCATGGCCGACTGCGATGTAGATGCGGCCAACCTGCATCTGCTTCTGGAACCGGAAGATAATTTCCGGGAACGCTTTGTTACCGGCAGCAAAGCAGAAATAGACTACAACAACTGTACCAACTGCGGACTCTGCATGGATTATTGCCGTTTTGATGCCATCGTATACCGCAACGGGAAGATTTGCATCTCGGAAACCTCCTGCGACGGCTGCAAACTATGTTTCCGTATTTGTCCGGCCGGAGCGATCCGCATGATCGACAGCGACAAAAGCTACTGGTATTCGGGCACCTACAGGAACGGCCTCATGGTGCACGCCCGCCTGGCTCCAGGAGAGGAAAATTCGGGGAAACTGGTCAACGTAGTACGCGAACATGCACGAAGGCTTTCGGAACTGGCCGGACTGCAGACTATCATCATTGACGGCCCCCCTGGCACAGGTTGTCCGGCCATCTCTTCCCTCACCGGCACACAGGCAGCCATCGTGGTAACGGAGCCAAGCCACTCGGGTTTTCATGACCTGAAACGCATCCTCAAACTTATTGATGATTTTAACATACCGGCCCGGGTAGTCATCAATAAAACAGACCTGAACGAAAACATGACAGACCAAATACAGACCTGGTGTGAGGGAACGGGAATCCCCGTGATCGGGAAGATTCCTTTCGATCCCAAAATGGTCGAGGCGATGCTTCAATGCAAAAGTGTTGTGGAGTGGGCGCCCGAGTCGGTCGCGGCGAAAGAGATTTCATCCATTTACCGGCAGGTTTCCAATAATTACGCGAATTAAATGAATCGTTAAAAGAAAAGATATGATCAGTTTTGGACCGGTACCATCCAGACGACTCGGTAACAGTATGGGAATAAACAATATTCTTTCGAAAAAGATGTGCTCGTATTCCTGCGTTTACTGCCAGGTTGGCCTGACACAGAAACTCAGTGTAACCAGGGGAAAATTTTATGAGCCTGGGAAAATATACGCAGAGGTTGAGAAGCACCTGTGTAAACTGGCAAGCAAACCGGATTATCTGACTTTCGTTTCAAACGGAGAACCAACCATGGATATTAACCTGGGAAAATCTATAGAGAAACTGAAAAAATTTGGTATTCCCGTGGCCGTTATCACCAATGCATCCCTTTTAAGTGATCAGAACGTCAGAAATGAATTATCGCTTGCCGACTGGATTTCGGTGAAAATAGATACCGGTAGTGAAACGATCCGGGAAAAAATTAACAGGCCTCATCCTGACCTGTCGTTCAAACGATATACAGAAGGTCTGCTAAATTTTTCTTCTGAGTATAAAGGGATACTTGTCTCCGAGACCATGCTGGTAAGGGGAATCAATGATCAATCCAATCTGTTAAGGGAGACAGCATCGCTGATCAAACAAATAAACCCTAAAACAGCTTACCTTGCTGTACCTACTCGTCCTCCTGCATTGTCAACCGTTAAAAGACCGGATGAAGCAACAATTAATGAAGCTTTTCAGACTTATACTGAAACAGGTCTGCATACCGAACTATTGTTGGGCTTTGAAGGCATCAATACCGGCTATACCGGTAATGCGATTGACGATATTGTAAATATTTGCACCGTACATCCCATCAGGGAAGACACGATGACTGAACTGCTCAGAAAAGACCATGCTGACCCGATTACACTGGACTTACTATTCCATGGAAAATATATTAAACGAGTCAGATACAACAACAATGATTTTTATATCCGAAATTTTGCAGAGCAATGATTCTACCTGTCGTTTTATATGGTTCATCCATCCTTCGTCATGTTTCATCTGTTTATTTTTTCAATTTAACTAACTGCAATCTGCATATCACACGTCATCACTTTGAGACGCTTACCAACGCGCCAATAAACATTGATAAATTGTCTGCTTTACAAAGAAAACTGATATCAGGAAAACTTAAAAAAATAAGAAAAAATGACACAGAAGAATATATCGAAAGCTGCCCCTTTTGAAAAAATAAAATTACCCGACATCAAAAACCTGATCGTTGTGGCTTCGGGCAAAGGCGGAGTCGGTAAATCGACTGTCACGGCAGGCCTGGCTTTATCGCTTGCCCTGGAAGGCTATTCAGTCGGACTGATGGATGCCGATCTTTACGGCCCGTCAGTTCCAACGCTCTTTAATCTGAAAAACGAACACCCGTCAGCTAGTGAGCACGATGGCAAAACACGGATTGAACCGTTTGTCCGCTTTGGAATCAAAGTGATGTCGGTAGGTTTCTTCATCGATCCGGCGCAGGCTGTCCTGTGGAGAGGGCCGATGGCCTCGAATGCACTAAAACAATTCATGAATGAAACAAACTGGGGAAACCTTGATTACCTGATCATTGACACTCCCCCCGGGACAGGCGATATCCACCTTACCCTTCTTCAGCAATATGAGATCAGCGGATCGGTAATTGTCACCACGCCACAGCTGATTGCCCTGGACGATGTTCAAAAAGCCATTGCCATGTTCCGCAATGAACATGTTGCCGTACCCGTCCTTGGTATCGTTGAAAATATGGCATGGTTTACGCCATCCAGACATCCCGACGAGAAATATTTTCTCTTTGGCCAGGGCGGAGGGAAGAAACTGTCAGAAATGTTCGGAATCCCGCTTATCGCACAAATACCCGTTAATGAAAACATCTGCCAGAGCTGTGATGAAGGGAAACTCAATATTTTAGTCAGGGACAACGAAGTAAAAACAGCTTTCTCCAAACTGGTGAACGGTATTCTGGCAGACCAGAAGAGAGAAGGCACTCATATAGAACCGCAATATGATTGAATACAACTATATCTTCCGGGTCATGTACCCCGATACCGATCAGATGGGGACCATGCACCATGCCAATTACGTGAAATACTACGAGGCGGCGCGCTGGGAATTGTTCCGCAGCATGGGTATTTCGTACAAGTCGGTCGAGGATGCCGGTTACATGCTCCCGGTTATCCGGATGAATTTCCGCTTTCTGAAAACCACCCGGTATGATGCCCTTTTGACCGCTAAAACAACCCTGAAAGCCATTAAAGGTGTCCGGATCTGGTTCACTTACAAATTATATAATGAACAGCAGGAACTGATCAACGAGGCGGAAACGGAACTGGCTTTTGTCAAAAAGGGGAACTGGAAACCATGCCCTGCGCCTGATTTTGTATTAAAAGCGATTGAAGCCAACCTAAAAACCTAAATCCGTACCTGCACCCGAAGGAACACCGATACTGCCTGCAGCGTTAAGAAACGACTCAACGGATGATCTTGGGTTTTTGCCACGCATTCCCCTGAACGTCCAAACCCGGTCGGGTCTCTCTGTCGTGCGTCTGGAAATCGGGAAAAAGCTGATCCCGTTGGGTCAGCTCCGCAAGCGGTTGAATGAAATGCCGGAAGATAAAAATGCGGGAATCATTACCTGGTCAAGATATCTCTTTGCGGTTATGAAGCCACTCTGGTGCTTCAGGCAAATGGGGACCAAAATGTAAAAGTTTTGGAAGGCAGTCTTATGGCCTGGCCTTACAAAAGTGAAAAATAAATCGAAAAAAATGAAACAAAAGTGGTGCGATCAATCAAAACTGAACCTGAGCATTGACATCATCATGTTATTACTGCTCACGCCTCTGGCGGGAATCGGCTTCCTGATCAAATATATCCTGATCCCCGGTATTCAGAGAAACGAACGCTACGGGGGCGATGTTGAACTGGAATTTTGGGGATTAACGCGCCATCAATGGGGATCCGTTCACCTGATTATAAGCATCATTTTCCTCGTTCTTTTACTTGTCCACATCCTTCTGCACTGGAAAATGATTGTTCGCATCTTCGGGCGGATGGTCCCCAATAAGACGTTGCGTGCAATAGCTGCAACGCTTATCACTGGCGCAGGATTTCTCCTGCTTGCCTTCCCGCTTTTCGTGAAGCCTGAAATTGTTACAAAGGAATCGTTACATCGGAACAGGAAGTTCAAACAGGAAGTTCAGCCAGCTGCAGCACCGGAAGACGATACTGAAAAACTGTACCCGACTCCTGCACCGTCATTTGAAAGCCGCCATCGCCGGTAAAAAGGATAACGGTTTCTCCGGGCCGTCATACCTGGGCACCAACAGCGGCCTGCAATCCAAAGCCCATTGTCCCCAGTCCTCCCGAAGTAATCAGGGTATTCGGATTTTTAAACTGATAATACCGGTGATATTTCTCTGGCCTCGGTAACCTGAAAGTTCCATTTGATAACCGGCATGGAAAGGCTTACCATATCTGTTTCCTGGAAAGCGTCACTTCCCAACAAATCGAACGAGACTTGCGCTGTAAGAAAAACAACAGGAATGGAATCCAAATGTGCATTCGTAATTCCGGTAATCAGGTTGGTAGCCCCCGGTCCGGACGTGGCTAGGTAAAGGCTCCCCAGGTAAAGCTATCTCCAAAAGCAGAAAGAATGAGTTTATCTCAATAAATCGCATCCACCGGACACGCACTTTCACAGGCGTGACAATTCGCGCATTTATCCAGATCAATTACGGCTTTGCCATCTACGATGGATATGGCATTCATGGGACATACATCAATACAACTCCCGCAGCCAATGCAACGATCCAGATTTATTTTTGGGAAACCCATAGCTTTTGTTTTTTGAGTTTTTAAACTATTATAGCCACATTTAGGACATAGACAAACCGGACCATCTTTTCGGGTTACCATAGCCTTTCCCCTGTCCCCTTCCTTGTCTCATGATTCCTCCATTTCCTTTATTTCAAAAAGATTTTCACTTTTATCCCATATAAAATAAGTGAGGTGCCCGGGATTTTTCTTTGTCCATGTCCTGTACCCTGATTG
>JBFWIL010000143.1:0-7077 GCA_050256015.1 Mangrovibacterium sp.
GAAATTAATTGCCGAACTTTCGCCACGCGGGGGAAACCAACGCAAAGAATCGGGAGGATTCCTCAACCAGTTCCTGCAGGATTAATTCAGACTCTTCCTGTCTCCCTTTTATTTCTTCCTGAAGAAAATCTGGATCGGCACCCCTGAAAACGAAAATTTTTCACGGATCTGATTTTCAATATAGCGCCGGTAAGGTTCCCTGACATACTGGGGCAAGTTGGCAAACAGGGCAAATGAAGGTGTCGGACTGGGTAATTGGGTAACATACTTGATCTTGATGTATTTCCCCTTTACAGATGGCGGAGGATATTTTTCAATGGCAGCCAGCAAAACACCGTTTAACTCGGAAGTCTTCACCTTTTGTTTCCGGTTCTGATAAACCTCAACGGCGGTCTCCAATGCCTTGTAAATGCGCTGTTTGGAAAGGGCAGACATAAAAATAACAGGAACATCCACAAAAGGGGCAACCCGTTCATGGATCAGTTCGGTGAACTGTTTTACCGAACTGTTGTCTTTCTCAACCAGATCCCACTTGTTGACCAGGATCACGACTCCTTTTTTATTGCGGAGGATCAGGTTAAAGATGCTGACATCCTGCGATTCCACACCGCGTTCCGCATCAATGAGCAGCATGCAGACATCCGAGTCTTCAATGGTCCGTACCGAGCGCAACACCGAATAAAATTCCACATCTTCCTTTACCCTGGCTTTTTTCCTCAGTCCGGCCGTGTCAACCAGGTAAAAATCGTAACCATACTTCGTATAACGGGTATGGATTGAATCACGTGTTGTACCGGCAACATCAGTCACGATATTCCGCTCTTCACCAATCAATGCATTAATAAAAGAGGATTTCCCTACATTCGGACGGCCGACTACTGCAAAACGGGGAATATCTTCTTCAACCTCTTCCTTTTCTTTTTTGGGGAAGCCGGCAACAACGGCGTCAAGCAGTTCGCCGGAACCACTTCCATTCATGGCTGATATGCAAAACAGATGTTCTCCCATGCCCAGTCCGTAAAATTCACTGGCATCCAAAAGCCTTTTATTATTATCCACCTTGTTCACAGCCAGGAAAACCGGTTTGGTCACCCGTCTCAAGATACCGGCAATAGCCTGGTCCAGGTCGGTAATACCACCTTCAACATCCACGGCAAAGACGATCACATCCGCTTCTTCTATGGCCAGGTGTACCTGTTTGCGGATCTCCCCTTCAAACACATCGTCGGAGTTCATAACATAGCCTCCGGTGTCGATGACCGAAAACTCAACCCCGTTCCACACCGATTTTCCGTAGTTCCGGTCACGGGTTACACCGGCCAGTTCATCAACGATAGCCGTCCGCCTTTCCACAAGCCGGTTAAACAAAGTTGATTTGCCCACATTGGGTCTGCCCACAATCGCTACAATATTACTCATGTTCTTTCCGTTCCATAAAGAATAAATACCCTCCACCAGTACCATGGACAAAATACGCTTACCGGAAATCGTATCCGAAGCGGTTCAGCGTACTGTCTTTATCCCGCCAGTCCTTCGACACCTTCACATACAGCTCAAGATAAACTTTTTTGGCGAAAAATTCCTCCATATCTTTCCGGGCCTGGGTTCCCATCCGTTTGACAGCCTTCCCCTGATGACCAATGATAATGCCTTTCTGACTGTCACGGGCCACATGGATTATACAGCGCAGGTTCAGCAGGCTTTCCTCTTCCTTAAATTCCTCCACTTCCACTTCCACCGAATAGGGTACTTCCTTCTCATAGTTCAACAGGACCTTTTCCCGGATAATTTCCGATACGAAAAAGCGTTCATTCCGGTCGGTCAGCTCCTCCTTCGGGAAATAGGACGGAGCTTCGGGAAGCAGTTCCAGTATCCGGTCGAATATAGGTGAAACATTGAATTTTTCCGTGGCCGAAACAGCAAAGATATCGGCAGCAGGCAACAGATCTTTCCAAAACTGATAAAGCTTAAGCACCTCTTCCTGACCCGACAGGTCTATCTTGTTGATCAGGATGATCACCGGCGCGTTGGAACGGCGGATCTTCTGCAGGTACTCGCTGTTCTTGTCCTGCTTCTCAATGACATCCGTCACATACAAAATCACATCCGCGTCGATCAGGGCCGTATCCACATATTTCATCATCGACTCCTGGAGCCTGTAATTCGGTTTGAGAATACCCGGCGTGTCCGAATACACAATCTGGAAATCATCCCCGCTGACAATGCCCTTGATCCGGTGCCGGGTGGTTTGCATCTTTTTGGTAATGATCGACAAACGTTCCCCCACCAGCACATTCATGATGGTTGACTTCCCTACATTGGGATTCCCGATAATATTGACAAATCCTGATTTATGCGCCATTTATTTCTGACTGAATCATTTAAAGCAGCCGCAAAGATAAGCAATTATCTTGAGTTAGAAGAGTTACCGTTTTTTTCGTATTTCTTCCGCTTTTTTAATGTCAACCTCTTGTAGTATTACGTGTCTTTTTCACAAATCCATGTGTCGCAAAAACTAAAGTTTCTTCCTTACCAGATTGATCCCAAAATGCAGGTAATCTATAACATTGTACCAGGAGATTAACTCATTTTCAGAAAAGCCACCTCCTGTGCACTCAGGAAACGCCATTTGCCGCGGGGCAGGTTCTTCTTGGTGAGTCCGGCAAAACTAACCCGGTCGAGCCGGACCACCCGGTAACCCATGTGTTCGAAAATACGCCGGACAATCCGGTTTCTCCCCGAATGAATTTCCATACCCACCTGTTTACGGTCGGCCGCATCGGCAAAATTCACGGCGTCAGCGGCAACCGGTCCGTCTTCCAGCTCAATGCCCTGCCGCAGTTGTTCCAGGTGCTCCTCCGAAAATTTCCGGTTCAGAAAAACATGGTAAATCTTCTTTCTCTCATAGGAAGGGTGGGTCAGCTTTTTGGCCAGTTCTCCGTCATTGGTCAACAGCAACAATCCGGTGGTTTCCTTATCCAGCCTGCCCACCGGATAAACCCGCTCGGCACAGGCATGTTCCACCAACTCCATTACCGTATGAACGGCATGCGGATCATCTACCGTGGTCACATATCCACGGGGTTTGTTCAGCAAAAGATACATCTTCTGCTCCGCACAGAGCAGCTTTCCTTTGTAGCAAACCTGATCGTCCGATCCGACTTTGGTTCCAAGTCCCGTATTCACCTCGCCGTTAACGGTAATCTCGCCGCCGGCAATCAGCTTATCCGCCTCCCGGCGCGAACAGACCCCGGCGCCGGCAATATAGCGGTTCAGCCGGATACCGGCCTCTTCCTTTTTGACAACGCGGACTCTTCTTTCGCACGGATTTGCCTCCTCAGCCCCGTACTCTTTCTTGCGGGCTTTTTTTTTACCCCCTGAAAGCAATATCTTCTTCTTCATAATCTGTATTATAACCGGTGCAAAGGTCGTAAAAATAGACACAAGGAACAAAACAGTCTGACTGGCCGCCAGAAGCTATCGGTTATGCTTCCAGGGGACCGCTCTATTCGGCACCGCGACCAGTCCCTTCCAAGTTTTTTTCTTTCTGGTAATTTTCAAATTCACGGACAATGGCTGCCTTCACGTCATATTCCCGGAAACGGGGCTCCAGTACCGATTTGGCATTGAAATAGATCATAAAAGAGTCGGCTTCCTGCTCATCAAGACCGGTCAACTTCATGACCATGTCCTTGTTATACCACTGCGACAGGTACTCCCACTGCTGGTTGGAAATGATGGCCTGGCGGGTGTTGCGTTTTTCCCTTTCCCGTCCGCTGAGGTGGTACTGCAAAAAGGAAGCCGGAGAAAAGAGAGCAGAATACCACGGGGGGGGTGCATTATAGGCATCTCCGCGCAGTTCCGGAGAAATACTGTCGGGCTTACCCGTAGAAATTCCGTAAAGATCCGGACGGATAGCCCGGCCTTCCACCTCCACCTCCCCAATAGCATACCGCACAGGCCGGACCTCAATGACCAGCAGGCTGTCTTCATGCTGAAACGGAGGAATGGATATGTATTCCTTCATGTAGCCCATGGCCGAAATGCTCAAACTGTCCACATTCAGCATTTCCAGAAAAAAACGTCCCTGCTCGTCGGTTGTGGTTCCCCCGTGTGTTCGCAGGTTTACCACATGGGCATACGGAACGGGAAGCCCGTCATCCTTGTTCACCAGCCTTCCTCTAAGCCGAAGCAAAATCGGATCGATCAGTACATCCGGTTCCTGGGCCTGCACAGGAAAAACCAGCACCAGAAAAAACAGAAACAACAGGTACACAAACAGACTTCTCATACGTTCCAAAAGTAGCTATTTCAGCGAAATATCTTCAATCCGTATACAAAGCTTAACCCTTTTAACATTGTTTAATAAAATATGAAACCTCACTGCTGTCCCCAAAAGGGATCCGGACAATTACCTGAATTTCTTCTTCCGAATGTGTTTTAGGCGTTAAAAACCTACCCCAGGCTTTTAATCCGCTTCATGGCTTCCCACACATTCTCCCGGTCAGCAAAAGCAGAAAAGCGGAAATAGCCTTCGCCGGCAGGCCCAAAACCGGAACCCGGCGTACCGACTACCCTGGCCTGCTGCAGGACCAGATCAAAAAAGTCCCACGATTTCATCCCGTCACTGGTTCTCACCCAGATATAGGGGGCATTTTCCCCTCCGTATACCGTATATCCGGCCTGAGTCAGGCTCTCCAGCATAATGCGTGCGTTTTCCAGATAATAGCCGATAATCTCCTTAACCTGCTGCTGCCCCTCTTCCGAATATACAGCGGCTGCAGCTTTCTGCACAGGATAAGAGACTCCGTTAAACTTAGTGGTATGCCTTCGCAGCCAGAGCTTTTTCACGGAGTGGGCATTCCCGTCCCGGTCGTAAGCCATCAGTTTTTCGGGGATAACCGTAAAGGCGCAACGGGTCCCTGTAAAACCGGCCGTTTTAGAAAAGCTGCGGAATTCAATGGCCACTTCCTTAGCCCCTTCTATTTCGTAGATGGAATGCGGTATTCCATCCTCCGTAATAAAAGCCTCATAGGCCGCATCAAAGAGAATAATGCTTTTCTGTTCCCGGGCATAACGAACCCATTTTTCCAACTCCTGTTTGCCGGCTACGGTTCCCGTCGGATTGTTCGGAAAGCACAAAAAAATCAGATCAGGGCGCTCGGCCGGCAATTCCGGGATAAACCCGTTTCCGGCTGTGCAGGGCATGTAAATAATGCCTTCATAGTATCCGTTTGCCCGGCATGCTCCCGTCTTTCCCGACATTACGGTTGTATCGGCATAAACCGGATAAACCGGATCGCAGATAGCAATCTTATTCTCCTGTCCAAAAACTTCCTGAATATTTCCCGTATCGCATTTTGATCCATCGGAAACAATAATATCATCGGCAGAAATATTTATCCCATGAGCTCTGTATGCTTTTTCGGCAATAATCTGCCGAAGGAATTCATAGCCCTGTTCGGGACCATACCCCTTAAAGGTAGCAGCATTTCCCATTTCATCGACACCTTCATGGAAAGCTTTCAGTACGGCCGGAACCAGAGGTTGAGTAACATCACCTATTCCCATCCGGATAATCTCTTCTCCGGGATGGGCTTCGGCAAATTCTTTCACCCGGCGGCCGATCTCAGGAAAGAGGTATCCCGCCTTTAATTTCAAATAATGCTCGTTGATTAATGCCATGTTTATGCTCGTTTATATTGAATATACGCTCTCTCAGACTGTCATTTCACGGGCATCAAAGTTATAAATTTGATTTGCTTTCGCCTATAACTGATCAAAAATTTAGCCGCAGCTACCTGCTAAAAGACAACACAATCTTTTTCCGGACTAAGCCATGTATGCTCTTTCAAATACCAGCCGGATTAACCCATGTCATCATACCCATGTAATTCGCCGGACAGGAGCAAACTTATTTATTTAAGGTATAAATTCCATAGACTTCTTTTCCTTCAACCCATCCCAGGAAATAAGGTTGAATATCTTTGGCGTCTAAATGTTCGGTAAATTCTTTTGTAATACGATTTGAAACCATCCAAAGTATTTTCGATTTATCGAACAGAAGTTCTTCATCAATAGTTTCAGCCGGGAAAAAAGAATCAGGTTCTTTCAGAAAGTTGACCCTTTCGATAGGAATATCAAGATATATCGACAGACCATAATGAGGCTTTGTATTCACAAAAACAATCTCGGAATAATCCTGAGGGTGTAGTTTTTCAAGTTTTCCGGCCAGGATCCGGCTGTCTTGCGGAAAAGCAAAAAGCCCGGATAATCCTCGTAACAATACCAATAAAATGGCCCAGGAGGAGATCAGTATGATGAGCTTTTTTCGCCGGAAAAATCCGGTCGGCACTTCCCTGGCACCAAGTAAAGCAAGGGGAACAAAAAGTGGCTGGATATACAAGGGCAACCGGGAGTCGGCAACAAAGAAAACCAGTAAAGGGATCAGAAACCAAAAAAGCAAAAACAACTCTTTTTGTTTGGATGCAATTCCTCCGTCTTTCAGACTTTGCGGCATCTTTTTAGCGCTGTGGTAAACACCCCGGAATATATAATACGTCCATGGAAAGCTACCAAGCAGCAAGGTTGGAAGATAAACGATAAATCCGCCCCAAAAACCGGGGTTCCGTTTAAATTGTCCGGTTGCAACCCGGTTGACGACCTCATCCCTCAAAAAGTACGTTAACAAACCGGGAGTTTCCCTGGTGACGATGAAAAACCAGGCAATTCCGACAACAACAAAAACCAAAATGCCTGAAATAAGATTCCGGATTTTGATGGACGACCTGGCGTTCCGATCAAAAACGAGAAAAAGACCAACTCCCAACATCGGGAGAAGAGCCGGAGGTCCCTTGGTTAAAAAAGCAAGCCCCCAAAACGCGCTACTTGCCAGGAATAAAAAGAACCGCTTCTTTACACTTAAGGAATCAAAAAATAAAAAAACAAGGCAAGTCATTGCCGCTGTTTCAAATAAACCGAGTAATCCATCGGTCGAAACAGCATTGGATGCACCAAACGGCATGATGCAGGTAGCATAAATAATACCCGCTAACCAGGGGCGCTGGGGAACAAAAA
>JBFWIL010000144.1:0-7084 GCA_050256015.1 Mangrovibacterium sp.
CGCTCTGCTTCAGCTGTCGACAGGTAAAAAAGCTTTTTTGTTCAGAATCAACCGGATCGGTTTGCCGGTATCCCTGAAAAAACTGCTGGCTGATCAAAGGGTACTTAAGGTAGGCGTCGCCATTCACGATGACATCAAAGCTCTGCGGCGGATCAGTCCGTTTACTCCGGCCGGATTTACGGAACTACAGGAAGAAGTGAAGGAATACGGCATTAACGATTTCAGTCTGAAAAAAATAGCCGGAATTGTTTTGGGAGTCCGTATTTCCAAGTCGCAGCGGTTGTCTAACTGGGAAGCGGAAGTGCTTACGGAGGCCCAGCAAATCTATGCTGCCACCGATGCATGGATCGGCTATAAGATTCTTCATACCCTATCCGAAAGCGAATGAGCTTTTTCAAAAAGGGCATTCGTTCGTGGCTTAATGTTCATTACTTTTTTTGATCACCATCTGGTGTTCATGGGTTATTTTTTCACAGTATTTGCATTTCAGGGCCAGAGGAGAACTGCCGATTACCCGAAAAGAGGTGGTCATGGGTTCGTGGTTGGTTATGCACTTCGGATTAAAGCATTTGACAATGCCGACCACTTCTTCCGGAACGCGAACCACTTTTTTTTCCACCACCTCGTAATCGCGGATGATGTTTAATTTTGCGTTCGGAGCAATCAGGGCAATTTTATTTATGTCTTCATCGGCGAAGAAATGGTGGGAAATTTTGATTATTGCCTTGGTGCCCATTTTATCGCTGTCGAGATTCGCTCCGAAGGTGATCATGTTCCGCGTCTTGTCAAGTTTCAGGATGGATATGACCTTAAACAGGTTTTCCGAGGGAATATGATCAATTACGGTGCCTTCGCTGATGGCGCTGACCTTGAGTTTCAGTTTCTTTTTGATCGGATCTTTCATAAAAACTTAGTTAATTTATTCTATTTCTGTACGTTCTCATGGAATTCCCAAAAACATTTTCCGGTGTGAGCAATGTTTTGCTCCTGGTCGTTTCATAACACGTTTACAGTAAGTTTAAGGTATGGGCTATAATAGCTTCCCGAGTGAAAACTCCGTTTCTGGCCTGCTCAAAATAATAGGCTTTTTCGTTCCGGTCAACATCGGAATGAATTTCCCCGACACGGGGCAGGGGATGCAGGATCCGCATGTTTGGCTTGGTGGCTTTGAGCATGCTGTTGCGCAGAATAAACACGTTCTTTACCTGTTCATATTCTATGGGATCTGAAAAGCGTTCCTTCTGCACCCGCGTCATATAGACAATATCTGCCACGGATATGATATCGGAAAACTCCCGGTGTTCATAAAAACGAATGCCTTTTTCGTTCAGGTAGATCTTGTATTCTTCGGGCATTTGCAGCTCATCCGGAGCAATGAAGTTGAAAACCGGATTTTCAAACCGGGAGATGGCCATGAGCAGGGAATGTACTGTACGTCCGTATTTCAGATCGCCTACCATAAAAATATTCAAATTGTCAAGCGTCTTTTGCGTTTTTACAATTGAATACAGGTCTAACAGGGTCTGGGAGGGATGCTGATTGGCTCCGTCTCCGGCATTGATAATGGGCACGGAAGAAATTTCAGCTGCATAGCGGGCACTGCCCTCCAGGGGATGACGCATCACAATCAGATCGGCATAATTGGATACCATGCGGATGGTGTCGTGCAGGGTTTCCCCTTTGGTTACGCTCGAGGAGTTGGAATCGGAAAAACCGATGATCCGTCCTCCCAGCCGGTTAATGGCAGTTTCGAAGCTAAGTCGTGTACGCGTAGATGGTTCAAAAAACAGGGTGGCCACCACCTTGCCTTCCAGCAACCGTTGGTTCGGATCGGCTTCGAAGCCGGCTGCAAGCTCCATGATGCGAAGGTAATCTTCCTTGGAGTAATCGGTAATGGAGATCAAATCTTTCTTCATGTATCGTATTTTTATAAAAACAGCAAAAAAAAGACCAACAGGAATAAATTCACTGTTGGTCTTTTAATAGCCTTCCCTCCACAACAGGATGGTTATGTTCCGGTTATCCGGTTTATACCCGGTAATTCTGGATGATGATTTCAAGGGTTTCATCTGTTTATTTTTTCAACGCGCCAAAACGCATTTTCCTGTGTATTTAAAGTATATTCTTTGTTCGTTTCGTTGAAATACAAATTTAATAAATCAAGCCGTAATACCCATTATTTTTTGTTTTCGGTTTTCTTTTTATTTCCGGAAATTGCTTCCGGGATACCGAACTTCAACTCCTTCCAACTGCCGGAACAGTCTGGTTAACCGCTCGGCTTCTCCTTTTCTTACAGACGTAATCAACTTGCATTTCAGTCCTAATTCGGCTTTTATCTGTGGAAGACCGTGTTCCTTGAACAGTTTCATAACCGGATTCATTTGGGCATAATCAAATTGGACGGAAAAGCAGACCTCCACGGTACGGTTAACAATTTCGGAATGACTCAGGGCATCGGAAGCAGCTTCGCCGTATGCTTTGATCAGACCGCTCACGCCCAGCAGGGTTCCCCCGAAATAGCGGACAACCACGACCAGGATGTTGGTCAGTTCCATGCGTTTTATCTGCCTCAGTATGGGCCGGCCGGCCGTGGAGGAAGGTTCACCGTCATCATTAATGCGGAAACGTTCGCCTTCTGTGCCCATACGCCAGGCATAACAATGGTGGCGGGCAGCATGATGCTTTTTTTTAAGGGATTTCACTATAGCGGCGGCTTCCTCTTCCGATTTCAGCGGATAGGCATAGGCCAGAAACCGGCTTCCCTTGCTTTTGTATAATCCTTCACAGGCATTTTTGATGGTGAGATAACTGTCAGTCATGTTCATCCATGGTTCTGCGGCAAGACGGCCCTACATTTTCAGTTTGCGTTCTATTTCATCCACAAACAGCCGGAAGCTTTTGTCTGTATCGATCAGGTTGTTGACCGTTTTACAGGCATGCAGCACTGTGGCATGATCCTTATTGCCGATCTGTGAACCGATGGAAGCCAGGGAAGATTTGGTCATGTTTTTCGAAAAAAACATGGCCAGCTGGCGGGCCTGGACAATTTCCCGTTTCCGGGTTTTGGTCTGAAGCTGACTGACAGGCAAGTTAAAATAATCGCAAACCACCCGGGAAATATAGTCTACTGACAATTCCCGCTGGGTATTTTTAACCAGCTTGCTGATCATTTCACTGGCCAGTTCCAGGGTGATCTCCTTTTTGTTCAGGGTTGACTGGGCCAGCAGGGAAACCAGGGCTCCTTCCAGCTCGCGTACATTGTTGGTGATGTGTGAGGCAATGTATTCCAGTACTTCGTTGCTGATTTCAATTCCGTCTTTATAGGTTTTGCGACGTAAAATATCCATCCGGGTTTCAAAATCCGGGATCTGGAGATCGGCTGTCAGTCCCCATTTAAAACGCGACAGCAGCCGCTGTTCCATGCCTTTCAACTCAATCGGAGCTTTGTCTGAGGTCAGAATCAGCTGTTTCCCGCTCTGGTGAAGATGATTGAAAATATGAAAAAAGGTCTCCTGGGTTTTTTCCTTTCCTGCAAATTCCTGAACATCATCCAGGATAAGTACATCGATCATTTGGTAAAAATGCAGAAAATCGTTCCGGTTGTTGTTGCGAGTGGCTTCCGCATACTGGGTCTGAAATTTGTTTGAATTTACGTACAGCACCACCTTGTCAGGATAGCGTTCCTTTACTTCAATGCCGATGGCCTGGGCCAGGTGGGTTTTTCCCAGTCCCGAATTCCCGTATATCATAAGCGGATTAAACGCTGTTCCTCCCGGTTTCTGGGACACGGCAAAGCCTGCGCTGCGTGCCAGCCGGTTACATTCACCTTCCACAAAGTTTTCGAAGGTATTGTCGGCTTTCAGTTGCGGGTCAACATGCAGTTTTTGTATTCCCGGAATGATAAACGGATTTTTTATGGACACCTTTCCTTCATTGGTTAATGGTACATTCATCGGTTTGTTCTGGATCCGGGTATTGCTGTTCGTCGGGTATTTTACCGTGTAAGGTTGGGAATTCGTCTGATTATTTCCCATAACGACCACGTATTCCAGTTTGGCATCCTGGCCGACTTCCTTCCTGAGCGTTTTCCGGAGCAGGTCGATGTATTGTTCCTCAAGATACTCATAAAAAAACGGACTGGGCACCTGGATAGTCAGGATCTGACCTTCAATTTTCAGGGGTACGATAGGCTCGAACCAGGTTTTAAAACTGATTGCAGGCACATTGTCCCGGATAACTGAAAGACAGCGGTTCCAAACAGAAACGTGAACATTATTCATTTCGGACAGCAGGATTATTATAAATGCAACAAAAAAAATTCCGGTTTGCTTTCGCGAAAACAAATTTGTTGAAAAAAAAAGGATTAAAAAAATGAAATATGACTTGACTTTTCAAAAATAATTATAAGGAGATTAGGATTCAGTGACTTAATATCTGAAAAAAAATCGTCTCATCTAAGTATTTGATATTTAAGCATATATTTAGGCGTATCCCGGTAACTGTCCGAAACTTTGAGGGTTGGGGCCGAAATTCTAAATACAAATTATGTCACTTTCCTTTCCCTGATTTTTTCAGGGCTTTTTCCAGCCTCACAGGCCTGTCATTTTTGAAGGCTACAACAGCTGCGTCAGGAAAAACCTTTTTAGCCTTTTCATTTAATTTGTAGATTTCTTCAAAATTGCTGCTTTCCCCGCTCATGTAATTGTACAAACCGGAAATCATTACTTCTTCCACAGGCTGAAATTCACGGAACAGAGGATTGTCGGCATTGATGCGAACCGGGCTGGCAACCAGGTTTACCCGGTAGTTGTATTTCGATTCTTCGGTCTGTCGGGGCATTTTGGGGGTAACGTAGATTTCCTTGCCCAGGTCAAAAGCTGAAAAATGCACGTAGCGCTTCGGATTATTCCGCAGATCGTTGACCAGATCTTCCAGGCTCAGACTCAGGTTGGTTAAATTGTTGTACAGTTCCGGATCGTTAATGAGCATACCGGCGGTACCCTCGTCGGCATTCAGTTTCCGGATAATTCCGCTGAAATCGGTCACTGCGCCGGAGAATTTATTAAACATTTGCCGGAGTTCTATCCCGGCCAGACTGTCACTGATTACCGATACATTGTCCATAATATTTACAAAACTGCCTGAACTCCGGTTCAGTGAATCGGTGATTTGCTTCAGGTTTTCCATGATTTCCCGGATATTTTGTTGCTCGGAATGCATAAGCTGGCTAAGTACTTCCGAACTCTCGCGAAGGTTAAAAATGGTCTGGTTAACGTGTTCAAAGCTTTCCGTGATATTTTCCCGGGATTTTTCATTGAACACATAAGTGACCACTGTAATGGCTGAATCCAGGGAAGAAAGCAACTGTTCCGCCTTGTTCTTCAGCGGCAGGACCTGCATGCTGACCTGTTCTTTCAGGTCGCCCTCAATAGCTCCGGGAATGGTGTCGTTATCCCGGTAATAAGTGTCCGACGGATTCAGTTCCAGTTTTATTGAACGGGTTCCCATTATGTCGCTGGATACGATACGTGCCACAGAACCTTTCGGAATGCGAAAATCTCCTTCCAGAATGAAGCTGACCAGCAGACTTCCGTCCGGTTTTCCGGAAAAGGCAATGTTCCGGACCTGTCCGACCTGATAGCCGTTTATCGTAACAGCACTGGATTCCACCAGTCCGTCTACTCTGGGATACAGCACATTATAGCTGGTATTTTTCCTGAAAAAATCAATCCCTTTCAGATAATTGATACCCCAGACAAACACAGTGAAGGTGAACAGGATCAAAAGTCCTAATTTGGTATTCCGGGAGATCTTCATATGCTTTTGTTTTTTATTGTTACATCCGGATTTGCCGATCCGGTTCACTACTGCAATATTACATCCAATCCGCCAGAAAACAAAAGGCCGGCCTTTGGGTATGCATTTAATGTTCAGGCCATGTTTCCCGGGAAAGCTGTTTCTCTCCATGAAAAGCCACCACAAAGGCATCCGGGAAATGTCGCCGGGCTTCCGTCAGTCGCCTGCAGATCTGAGCATAAGATTTTTCCCTGGCATAAAAGTATTTGTACAGCTTACCTGCCCGGATCTCATAAACAGGATGAAGCCCTTTAAACACCGGGGAACCGATGTCTTTTTGGTTCCGGTTGGCTGCCAACTGTACGCTGTATATTACCGGAATCTCCGGCTTTTGTTCCCGAACAGCCTCTTTCCCCTTAATTCCGGTCAGGAGGAATTCACTTTTGGTTTCCACTGCGTTTTTATATGTTTCGAATGCCTTGCAGATTGCCTTAGCCATTGCTTGCTGTCCTTCTTCCGAATTCAGGTAGCGGGCTTCTTCCGGATTGCTGAGGAAACCGGTCTCAATCAGCAGTCCCGGCATACCTATCCGGCGAAGCACCAGGAAGCCGGCCTGTTTAACCCCCCGGTTGCGTCGTCCGGCTTTTTCGCTAAATTGTTGCTGGATCAGAGAGCCTATGGTAATACTCTGCTCCAGGTATTCATCCCTGACCATCTCATACATGATGTATGATTCCGGAAGACTCGGGTCAAATCCTTCATAGCGGAGGGTATAATCTTCTTCCAGCAGAATAACCGAATTTTCCTTACGGGCCACATCCAGATTTTCCCCGGAACCGGGAAGGCCCATGACAAATGTTTCCGTTCCTGATATTCCGGGGATCGGACAGTAATTGGCATGAAGAGAAATAAACAAATGAGCTTTGCTGCTGTTGGCTATGGCAACCCGTCTGTGAAGCGGAATAAACACATCCCGGTTCCTTGTATAGACTACACGTGTTCCGGGTATGTTTTTCTCCATTAAACGGCCCAGTTTGAGTGCAAGCCGGAGAACAATGTCTTTTTCCAGGATATTTTTATAGCTTGCACCCGGATCCCGTCCGCCATGCCCGGCATCAATTATTACCGTGAAAGGTTCGCCGGAAGAGATCACAGCGGCTGATTGCCGGGGAAGCAGGACAGTAACGAATAAAAACAATATAAGCAGTCCGGTTTTCGGATCCATGGCAACTGACAATAAGATAAAACAAAAATAGAAATATTAAGATTATTTTTCATTTGTTCATGA
>JBFWIL010000145.1:0-7030 GCA_050256015.1 Mangrovibacterium sp.
TGTAAGATTTCGGGGTCATTTCATCATCAACGGCCCCTAACCACAGGGTTACATTTTTATCCCGGATTTTATCCAGCACATATTCCACCCCCTGCCGGCTGGCAATGACAGCTACCAAATGAGTATGGGAAGGCGTTCCCTTGCGAAGCATGGCCCGGTAACCAATCTCCATGGAAGAACCGCTGGCCAGCATCGGATCGGAAATGATCAGCACCTTTTCATGCACATCCGGAGAAGCCAGATACTCAAATTCAATATGAAACTTCCCGGCCTCATCATATTTACGGTAAGCAGAGATAAAGGCATTTTCAGCCCGGTCAAAAACATTCAAAAGCCCCTGCTGTACAGGCAGTCCGGCCCGAAGAATCGTGGCCAGAACCGGCTGCTGTTCCAGCTTGGGCACAGGAGCAATCCCAAGGGGAGTCCGTACGTTTTCAGTTTTATACTTTAGTGTCTTGCTGATCTCGTAAGCAAAAATTTCACCCAAGCGCTGCAAATTCCTGCGAAATCGCAAGGAATCTTTCTGAATGGTTTCATCCCGGATTTCTGCAAGGTATTGATTTAATACGGATGTTGATCCGCTGAGATTATGAACCTGCATGTTAAAAAATTTTGGCGAAAGTAATAAAAATTCACTTTTTCTCCTACAGCATCCCTTCATCGGCAAAGCTCAGATAACCATCCTGACCAATTATCACATGATCCAGAACGGAAATTTCCATCAGTGCGGCAGCCTCCCGTATTTTTCTGGTAATTCTCCGGTCTGCCTCGCTGGCCTGAAGATTTCCCGAAGGGTGATTGTGGCACAGAATCAGAGCACTTGCCAGTTTTTCGATCGCTGCTTTCAGAATAAGGCGGACATCGGTGACCGTTCCCGAAAGTCCGCCTTGGCTCACCATCATGCGGTCAATCACCGTGTTGGAACGACTGAGCAGCATTACCCAGAATTCTTCGTGACTAAGATCCTCCAGCAGAGGACGGAAATAAGCCACCGCATCGCTGCTTTGGGTAATCGTTTCTTTTTCAGCAGCCAACTGTTCCTTTCGCCTTCGCCCAAGTTCCAGAGCAGCCAGAATATTGACGGCTTTGGCTTCTCCGATTCCCCTAAACCCCAACAGATAAGAGGCCTGCTTCTTTCCCAGTTCGTTAAGGTTATTTTCCACCGAAACCAAAATACGGCGGGAAAGACCCACTGCAGATTCGGTACTGTTTCCCGAGCCAATAAGAACAGCAAGCAGTTCTGCGTCCGAAAGCGAGCGAATTCCCTTCCGAAGCATTTTTTCCCGGGGCCGGTCTTCCTCGGCCCATTCTTTGATGCTGGGTTTCTTGTACATGCCTAACAGACAAACCGTCAATACCATACGAAGTTAGGAAATGTAAAGGAGAAAAGGGACATGCAAAAGCAAAAAAAGCCCCTTCAATCTGAAGGAGCTCAGAATTATCCTCTTCCGGAAATATGTTTTACAGCTTAGACACGTGAAGCGCAATGCTTGATTTCAGATTGGCTGCCTTGTTTTTGTGAATCACATTTTTCTTGGCCAGTTTGTCAATCATAGAACTGACACCGGGCAGAGCAGCCACAGCTTCTTCCTTGTCTGTCGTGACCCGAAGTTTCCTTACGGCATTACGCATGGTCTTGGCATAATATTTATTATCCAGACGTTTCTTCTGGTCTTGTCTGATTCTTTTCTTTGATGATTGATGGTTTGCCATTACTTATTCCCTAAATAAATTTTTAAGTAGCCCGTAGGGGATTCGAACCCCTGCTACAAGAATGAAAATCTTGCGTCCTAACCCCTAGACGAACGGGCCATCATTTTTCTTCCCTGCTTTTGGGACTGCAAAAATAAACCATTTTTTGAAGTCACCAAACCTTTTGAGCACATAATTTCACCGCGCCCGGGGAGCCATTTTGTTTTGGCGATGCAAAGGAATACAAATCTTTTAAAATCCCAAAGAAATCTTAAAAAAAATTCATCGCCACTCCACAACGGCACCTCGTTTTCTATCAAGCAATTGCTCCGGTATAGCGTCCACCATCTCTTTCCAGAGCAGCTCAATCAGCTTATGTTTGGCAAAGTGGCGGAAATAAACCAGGCTTACCTCCCGCAGAGGAGTCATATCGCTAAAACTGCGCACTTGCTTCTTCCGTCCGTCCGGCATGCCGAATGTTGCCAACTCCGGGATCAGGGTCAACCCGCCTTCTTTGTCGACAATGTTCATCAGGGTCTCCAGGGAACCCGCCTCAAAATGGAAAGGCAGTCCATCGGCCTGTGACTTTGAAAAAGAGCACAGGTTAACCACCTGGTTACGGAAACAATGTCCGTCACTCAGCAACCAAATACCGGGCACGGCAATATCTCTGACAGCGATCGAAGCTTTTCCACACAGGGGATGCCCTGCATTCAGGTAGAGCAGCATTTCTTCATAAAAAACCGGTTTTTCTTTAATACGTTCTTCCTTCAGGGGAGTCACCAGGATTCCCACATCCAGCAAATCACGGTTCAGCCGGTCAACAATCCTTTCGGTGGTAAACTCCTCTACTGTAATCAGAATATTAGGATATTTACGCTTATAGTTACCGATAAACAGAGGCAACAAATAAGGAGCCAGGGTGGGAATAATGCCAATTTTCAGCGCTCCCGATATCTGGTTCTTGTGGTCTTTTACAATGCTGTTTATTTTTCCGGATTCCTGCAGGATAACGCGCGACTGCTCAATAATACGGGCTCCGACATCGGTAGGAATCAACGGTTGTTTGCTCCGGTCAAAAATCACCACCTCAAGATCCTGTTCCAGCTTTTTGATCTGCATACTCAGCGTAGGCTGGGTAATAAAACAATGTTCCGCGGCTTTTCCAAAATGGCGGCAGGTATCTACAGCCACAATATATTCCAGTTGAGTGAGCGTAATCATAGATTTTTATTTAATCCCGAGAAAAATAAAAAAAATCCGAAACACTTTCCTGTTCGACTCAGGATATTTTTTCTTGATCGGAACGGCAGAATTCCGTTATTTTGTTCCGTTGAGGCAGTTGGCCCGGAAAAAACGCGAAAAAGAAAAAACCATGAAACAATTCGGCACAAAAGTAAATTCACGAACATCCATTTCCGGAACTCCGGCCGGTTCCCGGAAGCCTGCCAGGGTATGGTTCAAACCTGCCGGCCGGTTCGTCAGGAAACCGCTGTTCTTCCTGCTCCTGTTACAGTTCTTTTCCTGTGGCATGTCACAACAAAAACAGGCCGCTGAAAGGCTAAACACGGCCCGGTCTCTATATGCCGCAGGCGACACGCTGCAGGCCCTGGCTCAGGCCGATTCCATAGGAATCCTGTATCAAGGGGCCCTGCAGGAGTTTCGCGCTGCAAAGAAGCTGAAACGGGAAATTTGGAGCAGACAGTTGTTCCGGAAACAGGACGAACTGGACACGCTGAACAAAATCATTTCCCGGTTAGAGAAGAATTTTTACACGGAAAAAACCGAATTCGATCCCTATACCCGTTACATTCACAAACGGCAGAACCCGGAAAAGCGATGGAACAAGTCTTACCTCCAGGTGCATCTCGATGCCCGGGGAGAGATGAGCCTCTCCAGCAACTACTACGGAGAAACCTGGCTGGATCATACGTCAGTCCGTGTGTATGATCATGATCTGCAGGCCCGGACCGATTCTGTAGGCCTGAACAGTGTGCTGAACCACCACAGTGAATTTATGGACACCCGTTGGGAAAAAGTCACGTACCTAAACGGAGCCGGGAAGGAAGTTATTGAATTCATTGCTACCCATGCCGACAGGAAGCTGAAAGCCGTCTTCCTGGGAAAACGTTATTACTACATTATCCTGGAAAGTTACGACAAACAAGCTGCGGCCGAAGCACTGTCCTTATCGCGGGCATTAAAACACCGCATGAAAATAAATGAGGAAATCAGTCAGCTTGAGGCAAAGATAGGCCAGTCCTGACCCGCTTAAGTTATGCCCCGCCTGAGTTATTCAACGAGTTTATCGATCCGTTCCGGAGGCTGGGCAAGAACGGCCTTCGTCCCGTTTACAACGATAGGCCGTTTCAGCAGACGCGGGTTCTCAGCCAGTATCCTCACCCAACGATCATCGTCCGGGCTTAGTTTATGGTACGTTTCTTTGTAAAGCGTTTCCTGGGTCCGGACAAGTTCATAGGCCGACAATCCGGTTTTGCCGATGATGGAACGGATTTCATTTTCCGTAATCCCTTCTTTCATGTAATTGATAATCCTTACCTGGTAACCGTTTTCCTGCAGGTACTGCAGTCCGGCCCGGCTTTTGCTGCATCGCGGATTATGATATATCTCCATAATCTTCTTATGTTTTAAGCACACATACTGATAAAAATCTTCCTGGGCCCGGAAGCGTCCGTCTGCCTCCGGCCGGTTGTAGGTGTTCGACAATTTACTGTCGAGTATGCGCGACTTGGTATTGTCTCTCAGCTGTATCTTCAACATCTCACGAAGTTCTCCACGGATTTCCTCGCTGTAAACCGGGCAGGCCACCTCAATTCGCCGGTTCAGGTTTCGCGGCATCCAGTCGGCAGAGGAGATAAACATCCGCTCATTTCCCCCATTGCCAAACAAGAAAATACGCGCATGCCCCAGATATTTATCAACGATACTGATTGCCTCAATGTTTTCCTTCACGCCTTCCAGGCTCGTATCCAAACCGAATATTCCCCGCACAATCAGCCTGATTTTAACCCCTTCACGTGCAGCTCCGTAAAGCTTATCCATCATTCCCGAATCTATCAGACTGTTCATTTTCAGGATCATATATCCCCTTCGTCCCGAACGGGCAATTTCGATTTCCCGTTCTATCAGCCCCGAAAAAAAGCCGCGCATGTTCCAGGGACTAAGGATCAGATGCTCAAAGACCGGAATGTGATAGGACTGTTTGAAAAAATCAAACAGCCGGGCCACCTCGTCGGCAATGCGAGGATCAGTGGTTAGCAGTCCGTCATCGGCATAAATCCTTGCGGTAGACTCATTGAAATTACCGGTGCCCACATAAGCATAATTGCGAAATTTTCCTCTTTCTTTTCTTCGGATCCAGCAGGTCTTGGCATGCACCTTCATCCCGGGCATTCCGTTAATCACCAGGGCACCTTCCTCCTGCAGCTTATTCGACCAGTAAATATTGGCTTCCTCGTCAAAACGCGCCTGCAGTTCAATGACCACAGTCACCTTTTTCCCGTTACGCATGGCATTCAGCAGTGCATTGACCACCCGCGAATTATCGGCAACCCGGTAAACAGTGATACCAATTTCCTTAACCTTCGGATCAATTGCCGCTTCCCTGAGCAGATCAATAAAATGGATAAAGCTCTGATAAGGATAGTGCAGCATGATATCCTTTTCCCTGAGTTTTCGCAGGATGCTGTCATGCACATGCAGATCACGATGCCGTACGGGGGTTAACTGTTTGTAATAATGGTACGGTTTTCCGATCTCCGGAAAATTCATCAGGTCCTTATCATTATGGTACCTTCCTCCGGCCACTACATTCTCCTGATCAAGCTTCATCTTCCGGACAATAAAAGATAACAGGTCTCCGGGAATTTCCCGGTCATGGATAAGCCGGACAGGCGTGCCGATCTTTCGTTTTTTCAGGCTCAGCTCCATCTTTTCAATAAAACTTTTGGAGATATCATCGTCCAGATCCAGCTCAGCATCACGCGTCACCTTTATTGTATAGGCACGAAAACAATCATACTTGAAAAGCGGGAAAATGTCTGACATACAATAGCGTATCACATCGTCGAGCATGATCACATACTTCTTTCCTTTCCTTTCAGGCAATACCATATAACGGGAGAGCGACAGAGAGGGAATACGGACCAGGGCATATGCATACTTCTCAGGACGTTTTCGTTCCGACATCCGAACTGCCAGATAGACGGAACGATCGCGCAGGTAAGGAAATTTATTTTCCTTGCTAAGCATAATGGGCACCAGGTTAGGCAAAACCCTGTCATGAAAGTAACGTTTCACAAAAATCCCCTGTTCCCCTGTCAGCCTCGACTCATTAATCATAAAAATATTTTCGGCTGCCATTTCCCGGAGAATGCTCCGGAAAATTTCCTGGGACCGCTGCTGATGCCGGGAAACCGTTTTCTGGATCTGCTCATACAGCTTCTCAGCCGAATAATCGCCCGGCAAATCCGGATTGTCGCTGCCCAGATCAAGCATACGCCGCACCGAAGCCACCCGCACCCGGAAAAATTCATCCAGGTTATTTGAAAAAATTCCGATAAACCGGAGTCGCTCAAACAGCGGCACATTGGGATCTTCTGCCTCCTGAAGCACCCGGGCATTAAACGAAAGCCAGCTTATTTCCCGATTGATGTACCGCATTTCCTGATCCATGATTCTCTGCTTATCGTTCTTTGCCTCCGAACTCCATCAGGTAGGCTTTGACAAATCCGTCAATCTCTCCATCCAGCACGGCCTGCACATTCCCGGTTTCGTAACCGGTACGCAGATCTTTGACCATCCGGTAGGGTTGAAGCACATACGAACGAATTTGTGATCCCCATTCAATTTTCTTTTTCTGCGATTCAATCTGCGTCACAGCTTCCCGGCGTTTACGCAGTTCCAGTTCATAGAGCTGTGACTTCAGCAGGCGCAGGGCATTTTCCTTGTTGGCCAGTTGCGAACGGCTTTCCGTATTTTCAATCATAATGCCGGTGGGAGCATGTCTCAACCGGACACCGGTTTCCACCTTATTGACATTCTGACCTCCTGCCCCCCCCGAACGAAAAGTGTCCCAGCTGATATCTGCCGGATTGATCTCCACCTCGATGGAGTCGTCGACCAGAGGAGCCACAAATACAGAAGAGAAAGAGGTCATCCGCTTATTCTGCGCATTGAAAGGAGACAAACGAACCAGCCGGTGAACCCCGTTTTCACTTTTCAGGTAGCCATAGGCATATTCTCCTTCAAACTCCAGTGTGCAGCTTTTTACCCCTACTTCATCTCCCGGGTTAAACTCGGATACTTTTACCTGATA